>JBCCDR010000077.1:0-9808 GCA_039030675.1 Pseudomonadota bacterium
CCCGGGTCAATTAAACGTTTGCGGTGCGCCTCGATATGGGGGTCATCCAGCTTTGGCAAAGCAGTAAGCCCATCCATGGCGCCGCGCAACAGCACAATGGCAAGCTTGGGGCTTTCCGGTGCGGAATGGGCCGCGCGCGGGCCGGATAAGAGCGTCGCAGCGCCGAGCCCGGCAAGCATGAAACGGCGGGTGATGACCATGGTCTATCTCCTTTGAAAAGCGGGGCTCATCAGCGCGAGGGCGAGGCCCTGCGCTGGGCTTTCTGCGCGTCGAATGGCCGTTTTGAGGTCATCACTGGCCAGCGGGCCGAGCGCGGTATCCACAAACTCTTGCGGGCGCGTGCGGGCACGCCGGGCGACAGCACTGCTCCAATCCATCCGTTTTTGCAGCGCATCGGGCGACATCCAGTCCTGGGACAAGTCACTCCAGCCTGCGGGCGATGGCGCGCCGAAGGGCCGCTGGCCGAAGCCCTGAATGGCTTTGCGCGCATTGCCAAACACCGGCGCTTGGCCGAGTGCCCGGGCGCTTGCGATCATCAATTCCTCAGGCGTTTTGATTTTGTTGAGCGGCGCGTCAAAAGCCCCGTCCAGACCAAGGGTGGCCCGGGCCAAAGCCGCCAAATCGCCGCCGGTCTGCCGAAACACGGAGGCCAGCGCGTCAACGCTGCTATCAGCAGGATCATCGCTATAGAAATGACGCACGATTTTCGTAGCAATATGCCGGGCCGTCGCTGGTGATTGGGCAAGATCAGCCAGCATGGCTTTGACCTGCCCGGCTCCATCGCTGCCATAGCGTTTGCTCAGCAAGGTCTTCGCCCCAGGCTCATGGGCGGGCGAGACGAAGATGCCATTGCCTGTGATGGAACTCATGAGCACGCGCGGCGCAAAGGGCATCCAGCCGGTCAGCGCCTTTGCGAGTGCTTCCACATCACTCTGGGTGTAGCCGCCATCCACCCCCAGCGTGTGAAGCTCTAAGACTTCGCGCGCCAGGTTTTCATTCAGGCCCAAATTGCGCCGCTTGGCCACCCGCGTTGACGGGCCGACAGAGCGGTGATTGTCCAGATACAGCAGCATGCCGGGGTGCAAAACAGCAGCTTCCAGCAGCGTCCCAAACCCACCGAAGACATGCGGGCGAATGGCCTCGCGCTCAAACGGGCCGGCAAGGCCAATGGTCTCCGCGCGCGTGGCGGCGACGGTGAAATGGTTGGACCAAAAGCGCACCCAGCGCTCAGCAAAGGGGGCATCGGTGGAGACGGCATGGCCCATGCGGCTCTGGACGTCCTTTAACAGGCTGCCGCGATGCGTCTTAATCATGCCTTCTAAGGCCTTTTGCGCCTCAGCGCTCATCTGCCCAGAGCGCAGCGACTTGCGATGCGCGCGCAGGTCTTTAAAGGCGTCAAGCGCTTCCAGCGTGGTCGGCAAAGTGGGGTCATTGAGCAGGGCTGTTTTGGGCGTGATTTGACGTTCCAGCCAAGCTTGGGGATCAGCTTGGCTTTCTAGCTCGCCCGGGCGCGGGCCAAGGCCAAAGCGGTGCGCTGCAACGGCGCGAGAAAGAGACATGTCCTGCCTTTCTTTGGGGGCGAATGTCTCTTTTGATACGCGGCGAAAGGGCCAAACCCTTCGCGAGAGGCTTGAATTAGGCTGGCGCTACGATAACGCCGCGGGCGCGGTCAACGCTTGCTTCCAAACCAGCCTCTGCCATTTTAATCTCTAAGAATTGAAATCCAAGGGGCCGGCGGGACCTTACAGCGGAGGGGGATTGCGGCACAAAAAAGCCGCCAAGGAGCTGTTTCAACGCAAAGTGCCAAGGGCAAAAACATTGGCTGTTGAGAGGCGTAGAACAAGCTGGGCCCATGTGCGTGGCTACCCGCGCCATGTCTTTTGGAGCAAGAGCATAATACCAATACAGATTGTCTGATTCTTCATGGCTCCAACAGTCATGGGAGTGGATTTCTAGCTGGCCATGCCCGCAAGCAGGGCACAGTGACAGATCATGATACTCAAAGACATAATGATGCTTTTTTGCCTCATGAGGCACGCCGCGGCCGCTAAAGGCGGCAAAAGCCTGGGTCTCAGTCCTGCATTGCAAGCATTCGCGCAATGCAGTTGGCCTTGGGTCGGAAGGGTCGCGCTTAAAAACAGGCTACTCGTCAACTTCTTGGATAGTGGGACACCAAGGTAAAAAGCCAGTGCGCGGATGGCAATTGGTATAATCGGCGATGGTGTTGGCGCCATCAGCAACCAGGACTTCGTGCCAGAGCTTCAAGTCCAGCTGGCCTTGATGCGCTTCCATCATTTGAAAGAAGCTGCCGAAGATTGCCAGATGCGTGGGATGGCTTTTAGACCAATCCTCCAAGTCCTTCATAGAGCGGAAGGCAGCCAGGCCGAAGGTTTGCTGTTTTGGTGCGCCGTCCATGCTGACCTCATCCATGAGGCGGCAGGAGAAACAGCTGGTGTCTTTCGGGTTGTCCCGGAGGAAGGCCATGCCAGCGGTTAAATGCGGGCGCACCACGTCCTGATAGGTTTCGCGCTCTTTGCCGGAGGACAGCGTTAAATCCTGACCAGAGCGGATGAGGCAGACATTGTCTGGCACGGCCACGCGCACGCGGGCGCCGCGGGTGGCTTTAAGGTCAGGCTCTGGCATCTCGGCCCAGGGGGAGGAAAAATCAAGCTGGCTGGAAGCAGGCACCCGGTCGCGCATGCCGCCCCAATAGGCGTGCTCTTTGATGGGCTCACCCAAATCTTGGGCTATAGAGGCAACGCCGTGCTCGGTTTGGGAGGAATGCAATGTCTCAAAGTGGTCAACGGGGACGCAGTAGACCTCGCGCCATACACCAAAGGGGCCGGACAAACGTGCTTCATCCTCCCACCAGGCGGAGACCGCCACAGTTTCCCACCAGGCATCAAAATCGCTCTTTGAAGGCCAATAGGCGATGAAGACGGTGTTCTCCATGTCTGATGCATCGCGGACATGTGCCCTGGTCATGAAGCTGGGCGCAGGCGCGGCGACGCCGGCCTCATCCCACCAGCGCTCAAACGCGCCGATGTCGCCGCCGGGCGCATATTGAACGCCGAAATAGCCAAAAACAATTTCAGTCACACCAGGCGCGAAGCGGGATTGCCAAGCGTCAACAGGCGGCTCCCAATTCTCCGGCATGGCGCTCATGGCTTATTCCGCGGCTGTGTCGAAGAAGTCGGCGATGTCATCATCGTCAGCAATATCATCTAAGTTTGCGCGGCTTGGCGCGGTTTCGACGATGCGGGATGGATTGGGGTTATACCAAAGGCGTGCCACATCCGGGCGGGAATAGTGGCCAATGGGGTCCGCAGCGCCTTTTGCTAGGGCGATTTGGCTTAAATCAATTTCGGCATAGACCAAGCCTTCAACGCCGTCGCCAAGCGGCTCAGCCAAGGGGCGTCCATCGGGTCCATAGACCATGGCGCCAATGCCGCCGCCTGGCAACAAGGCCTTTTTCTCTTCAGTGTCACACAGCATGTCGCGCATCTCATCGCTCACCAGGCCCCAGGCGGCGATGACAAAGCACTGGCCTTCGACCGCATAAATCTTGCTGGCGGCCATATTCACCTCAGCGCCAAGCGCATAGGCATTGCCATCATACAGCGTGGTTGATGGCCAGCTGGCCACATGCACTTGCTCTTGCTGGGAGAACATAATCATCTTGTTGAGCGGGTTTACGTGCTCCCAGCAGCACAGCTGACCGATGCGGCCCAGGCTTGTGTCCGTGACCACAAAATCGCTGCCATCGCCTTCACCAAAGATGGTGCGTTCCACATGGGTGGCTTTGAGTTTGCGCCTGGTGAAGCTGGTGCCGCTCTCGGGGTCGACGAACAATTGCGCAATGTAAAGGCTACCGCCACTGCGCTCGGAATAGCCCATTACGACGGCTATGTTGCTGGCGTGCGCTGCATCGATGATTTTGCCGATATGGACGCCATCTGCCGTCGGGCAATTCTCGAAATGACGGCCCACAAACTGCATGCCCCATGCCGGGCTGTCGAGCCACGCCCACCAGGGATAACCAGGTATCCAGCATTCAGGAAACGCAATGAGTTTAGCGCCCTGCGTGGCTGCCTCTTTGATGAAGCCTATCGCCTTTTCAACACCGGCATCGATGTCGAGAAAAGCGGGCGCAGCTTGCACAGCGGCAACTTTGTAAGGGGCAATGGCCATGGGATAATCCTTAAGGTCGTGGTCAAACAAACAGCCTTTCGGCGATGGTGCCACAATGCCTGGCTTGGCGGCAATTGTCTGGCCTGAGAAGGTATTCATTGTTGACTCACCCGGCACTTGAAGCAGATGCTTAGGCACTATCCGCTGCACGCTGACGCGCTGTTTTTGGCGCAAGGAGCAAGCAAAATGGTTGAAACAGTCACCTATTCAACGCGTGATTTGAACTACGCGCAGAAGCTGTCCTACTGGCGCGACTATGTGTGTCAAACCTTTGTGGACCTGAACTGTGAAAACGCATCGAAGGAGATGTTTGAGGGCGAAATCAGCAGCCGCGACGCGCATGATTTGCGCTACAGCACAGTCGCCTCAAGCCCCCAGCGCGTGGTGCGGGACAAGCGGCGCATTGCCAAATCCAACCATGATTGCTTTTTGGTGAGCATGCAGCTCACTGGCCAAGGCCATGTGCAGCAAGCCGGGCGTACTGCGAGTCTCAGCCCCGGCGAATTTGCCCTGTATGATGTCACCCGGCCCTACAGCTTGACGTTTGAAAAGGACTACAAGCAATTGGTCCTGACCCTACCGCGCGCAAAGCTGCTCGAGCGCTTTGCCGACGCGGAAGGCGCGACGGCCATCGCCGTTTCAAGCACACATAGCGCGACGCAGCTGGCGACAACCTTGTTTTCTCAGCTGTCAACGCACCTGCCGCAGCTTGACAACTTTACGGTCCAAAAGCTGCAAGATGACGCCATTGACCTCCTGGTCGATGCGCTGCGCGCTCAAACAGTGGCTGACCTGCCGCAACAAGGCCAAAGCCAGACGCTGCTCACCCAGCGTATCCTTCGCTTTATCGATGCCAATCTGGCAGACCCAGAGCTGAAGCCCGACACCATTGCCTGCGCGCATGGCATTTCTGAGCGCTATCTGCGCAAACTCTTTGAGAAACGGCAAAAAAGTGTGTCCGACACCATTTGGCACCGCCGCTTAGAACATGCCAAGTTCGACCTCACGAACCCGGCAAAAGCGCATATTTCGCTGGCATCCATCGCTTATGATTGGGGCTTTAAAGACCCAAGTCATTTCTCTCGGACCTTTAAGGCGGCCTACGGTTTAAGCCCCCGGGCCGCGCGCAAGGCTGGTTTGTCCTAGCCTTGGCAGATGAGATGGTTTTGAAGGCGGGAAAGCCAGACACGCTATCCTTAATAGTGCCTGGCTCTACGCGGGCCTAAAGAGCTCTTTATTTGGGCTCAAAGATTTGACGACCCCGGTACATACCGGTCGTCATGTCAATGTGGTGACGGCGGCGCATTTCGCCGGAATCCTTGTCCTCAATGTATTTTTCTTGCTTCAACCGATCATGAGACCGGCGCTTACCCCGCTTGGACGGTGTGGTCTTTCTCTTTGGAACAGCCATGGTTGAATACCTTATGTCGCGATTAAGCGGCGGCTCTTAGCACTTCTTCGCCGTAGAAGCGACCCCAAATCGTACCCTGCCCTTTTCCATGGCTGAAGCAGCGCACACCCCTGTGCCGCGCCAGTCAAGTTGTGGTGCCCTTTCAGCCAAAAAAGGCGGGCGAGCGGCCGCTATAGCTGATGTCATCACAAAAGCCTCCGCTCGCCATGAAGACGGCAGGCGACACAACAGGCCTAAAAAAACAGGGAAGACAGCTATGAGAGCCTTTAAATCGCTTTGCTTGGCCACATTATCACTCAGCGCCATGGGGGCAGCCCAGGCGCAGGAGCAAGACAGCGCTGGCCTTGAAGTCATCTTCGTGACAGCGCAAAAACGGGTGCAAGGCCTGCAAGATACGCCCATCGCCATTTCAGCCATCTCCGCTGCGGCTTTAGAAGCGCGCGGCGTTCAGAACATCTCCGGCTTGCAGGATTTCACGCCAAACCTGGTGTTTGACAGCACCGCGCCGATTTCAGGCGTCTCCTCTGGAGCCGTCATCTTCATTCGCGGCGTGGGCCAGACTGATTTCTCCCTGACCACAGACCCGGGCGTGGGCACCTATGTGGATGGTGTCTACATGTCCCGGTCTGTCGGCGGTGTTTTAGATGTGCTGGATTTAGAGCGCATTGAAGTGCTGCGCGGCCCGCAAGGCACCCTGTTTGGCCGCAACACCATCGGCGGGGCCATCTCCCTCGTCTCGCGCCGGCCGGCTGAAGAGTTTGGCGTGCGCGGCGAGATTGCCTATGGCAACCGGGACCGTATTGACCTGTTTGCTGCACTTGATGCGCCAATCAACGACGCCATCCGCACCAAAGTGGTCGGCTCCTTCCGCCAACAAGATGGCTTCATGATTGGCCTGGCCGACGACCGCGACCAAGGCAACACAGACCGCTGGTCGCTGCGCGGGACCGTGGAAGTGGACTTTGCTGACAATTTCATGGCTACCATCTCAGCCGATTATACGAAAATTGATGAGCAAAACGCCGCCTCAAAGCTGGTCGGTATTTCCATTCAGCCACCCATCGCCCTTGACGACGAAGGCGTGCCTGTTTCTTTAACCACGACCAGGACGGACATCCGCTTCGATCGGGACACGGGCGGCGTGGTGTTTGAGAATTTTGAGGTACCCGCTGGCGCGCCCTCGCTCGCATTCTTGCAAAACGCCGTCGACGTGCCTGCGCTGGGGGATTTGCCCTTTGATGAGCGCTGGATTACGCCTGATTTGGATACCACCTTCGCCACCGGACCCAACGGGACCGAGCTGGACATCTGGGGTGTTTCGCTCACCTTGGATTGGGACCTGGGGTGGGGTGAGGTCAAATCCATCACCGCCTACCGAAAGACCGATGGCCGCTTTGCCCGCGACGCCGATGGCTCCCCGGTTGACTTTGCCACCACCAATAACTTTGACTATGGGCAAGACCAGTTCAGCCAAGAACTGCAACTCACTGGCCGCGCGTTTGACGACCGCCTGCAATACGCCGCCGGCGTCTACTATTTTGATGAAAGCGGGAATGATGAGCTGATCGTCACGCTCCCTGATGCCTTTGGTTTCGTTTCCAACTTCACTTTTGTGAACAACCAATCCATCGCTGCTTATGCGCAGGCCACCTACGAAATCATCGACAATCTCTCGCTGACTGCCGGTGCACGCTATACAGAAGATGACAAGGAATACACAGCCCCCGCCGGCGGCAATGGCGTCACCAACGGCCTGGCTGCCATCTTCGGCCCCACCGGCACGCAAACCGCCTTTTTCCCGCCAGGCACAGTCTCCGAAACGTTTGATGATTGGTCGTTCAAAGCCATTCTGGACTATAATTTCGGCAACGGGACGCTGGCCTATATCAGCTATTCTGAAGGCTTTAAGTCCGGCGGCTTTAATGTGCGCTATCTGGTGCCCGTTCCTAACGCCATCCCCTTCACGCCGGAGCGGCTCACCACATATGAGGCTGGCCTGAAATGGCAGGGGCTTGATAACCGCCTGCGCGTCAATGCAGCCGTGTTCCATTCTGATTATGAGGATGTGCAGCTTGTCATTTACAACGGCGGCGCGCCCATCATCACCAATGCTGGCGATGCCGACATCACCGGCTTTGAGCTAGAGCTACAAGCCGTGCCAACCGAAAATTTATCGCTTGGCTTTGGCCTGGGCTATCTCGACGCGGAATACACTGCCGTTGCACCGCTTGATCCATTGATTGCACCCGACGTGCAAGTGGGCATCAACAACCGCCTGCCCAACACGCCCGAATGGACCATGAACGCCTTTGTGCAGTACGCGCAGCCGGTCAGCACGCTTGGCGAGATCATTGGCCGGGTCGACTGGAATTATTCCTCCTCCATCCAAAATGATGCCGTGAATTCGCGCTTTTTATTCCAGCCCAGCTATCATCTGGTCAATGCACAGCTAACCTATCAGCATGATGATGGCCGTTGGTCCATTAGCGCGTTTGCCGAAAACGTCTTCAATGAGCGCGTGCTGGAATCTGGCGATTCCAACTTCGGCATTGGCTTCCATGAAGCCACATTTAATGAGCCGCGCGAATATGGTGTAAGGGTGCGCTTTAACTACTAACGGTAATCGCACCCCGCCATGCTGAACTCGATTCAGCATCTCGTTCCGGATGGTACTCAGGCGGTTGGAAGAGGCCCTGAATCAAGTTCAGGGCGACGGTGATTGGAAGGCGGCCTCTATGCATTTGCTGTTCATCCATGGCTCCTTTCATGGGCCCTGGTGTTGGGAGCCGCTGTTGGCGCATCTGCCTGCGGGTGCGCCAGTCACCTGCGCCGCGCTTGCAATGGACGATGCATCCATTGGTTTGGCAGACCATGTGAAAGCGCTTGCGGACACGCTTTCAATGCTCAGCGATCACGCGCTTTTCATTGTGGCCCACAGCTATGCTGGCATGGTCCTTCCCGCGGCGCTGAAACACGCTGGTGTAACGCCCCTGGCTACGGTGTTCTTTGACGCCTTTGTTCCAGAACAAGGCGATAGCGCGTTTGATTTGCTGGGGCCTATGGCGGAAACGGTGCGCGCCAGCGCGGCGGCAGGCATCCTGCCGCCCCCGCCACCGCAAGCTTTTGGCATTGAAGAAGCGGAGCAAGTCGCTTGGTGCGCTGACAAGCTGCGACCGATGGCGCTGGCAACACATGAAGACAAGGCAACCGTTGGCGCGATGCAGGTGACGCTAGGCCATCCAATTTATCTGCGCTGCACCCTCTTTCCGGGGTTTGCCATGATGGAGACGCGCGCAGAGATCGCCGGCTGGGCGCTGTGGCATATCAATGCAGCCCATGATGCCATGATCACTGCCCCGCAAGAGTTAGCAGCAATCCTCACAGACTTGATGGACGCCGTGAGGCCAGACGCATGACATGCACTCATCCGCGCCAAATGGCGCAACAGAACCCGCAAAAGCCAGCAGTCATTGAGGCGAAGACAGGCCGCGTGCGCAGCTTTGGCGCGCTCGAAGCCCGTGCCAATGCCATCGCGCATCTGTGCCGCAACGAAGGCGTGCAGATTGGTGATTGCATTGCCTTTTTGATGGAAGACCGGCTGGAATGCTTTGACATCACCTGGGCTGCCCAGCGTGCAGGGCTTTATTATCTGCCTGTCTACACCAGCATCGAGCCGGCTGAAGCGGCTGACATGATTGACCATGCGGACGCTGTGCTGCTTTTCACATCGGAGCGCTATGCCGATTTGGCGCGCGATATCTCCCAGCGCTGCCCAAAAATCCGCACCGTCTTTGTCGTCGGGGATACCTTCGATGAGACGCTAGATGCACTGCCCGCCACGCCCATCGCCGATGAAACCCGGGGCCTACCGACCCAGTATACAGGCGGCACGACGGGCAAGCCTAAGGGCCTGCGCACGCCCTTGAAAGGGGAGCCGATTGAAACACCTGATGGCCTTGCCGCGCTAGCGGTTGCGCGATTTGGCTTTCATGAAGACATGGTCTTTTCCACTTCCGCGCCGCTCTATCACGTGGCGCCGGTTAAGCTCTCTATGATTGCCCATGCGCTGGGCGCGACCAGCATCTTGATTGGTGATTTTGAAGCGGAATGGGCGCTGCAATGCATCCAGACACACGCCATCACCCATAGCCATTGGGTCCCCCACATGTTTGTGCACATGGTCAAACTCCCAGCGACCGTCCGCGC
>JBCCDR010000078.1:0-9722 GCA_039030675.1 Pseudomonadota bacterium
CGACTGCCGCCACGATCCGGTCGGCGTCCTCCGGTGAAAAGCCACGTTCGACGAAGGCAGCTGAGACCTCCTGGTGAATGCTCTTCCGGCGACCGGCGCGGCATCACGCGCTATGGCCACGCCTATATCCCCATGGATGAAACGCTCAGCCGGGTGAGCCTGGATATCTCAGGCCGGCCCTATCTGGTGTGGAATGTGGATTTCACCACCGACAAGCTGGGCGATTTCGATACGGAATTGTTTAAAGAGTTTTTCCAAGCCTTTGCGCAAGCCGCCGGCATTACGCTGCATGTGGAAACGCTCTATTGCACCAACAATCACCACCGCATCGAAAGCTGCTTTAAAGGCCTTGCGCGGGCTTTGAAGATGGCCATGGCCATTGACCCCCGCGCGGCTGGCGACATTCCCTCGACCAAAGGCTCTTTAGGGGGCTAGCCCGCTTTTCATGCAAACGCTTGCTTTGATTGATTATGGCTCGGGCAATGTGCATTCCGCAGCCAAAGCCGTGGAGCGTGCTGCGCGCGAGCGTGAGGTGCCGCTGCGCCTGACGCTCACCAACCAGCCTGGCGATGTTCTGACTGCGGATCGCATCATTCTGCCTGGCGTTGGCGCTTTTGGTGATTGCTTGGCCGGCCTTCAGGCCATTGAGGGGATGATTGAGGCGCTCACCCAGCGCGCGCGCAAGGATGCCATCCCCTTTCTTGGTATTTGCGTGGGCATGCAGCTAATGGCCAAAGTGGGCGAAGAACATGGCACACACACCGGCCTTGGCTGGATTGATGGCCGGGTCGTTGCACTGACGCCAGCTGATAAGGCGCTTAAAATCCCGCACATGGGCTGGAACGCGCTCACGCATATAAGGCCACACCCTGTGCTCGATTCCATCGGCGAGAGCAGCCATGTATATTTCGTCCACAGCTACCACATGCAGTGCGGCGCTGATAGGATCTGTGCTGAGGCCGACTATGGCGGGCCGCTAACCGCTTGTGTTCAAACGGAAACTTGCTTTGGCACGCAATTCCATCCGGAAAAGTCTCAAAAAGTAGGGTTGCGACTTCTTGGAAACTTTCTTAAGTGGGCGCCATGAGTAAGAGCACCCCCACGGCCATCCGGTCGGATCTGTCAGTCGATCACATTACGCGGCTGGATGATACCGACCTTGATGCGCTTGTCGATGCGACCCAGGAAACCATTGCTGAAGGCAGCCAGTCAAGCTGGCGCGGCCGGCCCAGTGATGAGCGTATTCGTGCGTTTTGGACCGGCGTATCGCTCTCCCCCACCCGCCAGCTGATTGTTGGCCGGCTGGCCGGCGCGCCTGTCGGCGCGGTGCAGATTATCCAGCCCGGCCCCCTATCAGAGGTCGGCCCTGAGATCGCCACTTTAGATAACTTCTTTTTAAAGCCAGACGCCCGCGGCTTTGGGCTGGCGCGCCGCATCCTGCGCTATGCCGAAGAGGTCGCCCGGTCCATGGGGATTATCAGCCTCGATTTGGTGATCCGCGAAGACCGCGCGGATGCCGCGAAGATGCTGACGGCTCTAGGCTATACACAGTGGGCACGCAAACAGACCTTCCAGTTGAAGGATAATGCCTTTGAAGCGGGCTTATACTTCAACAAAATCATCGACGAAGCCGCCGCTGGCACCGTGGAGCGCCAAGACGTCGCGTGATCATCTTTCCCGCGATTGACTTAAAAGACGGACAATGCGTGCGTCTTTTCAAAGGCGAGATGGACCAAGCCACTGTTTTCAATGCAGACCCGGCAGACCAAGCCGCGCAATTCGCGGCCGCCGGCGCCACATGGCTGCATATGGTGGATTTGAATGGCGCCTTTGAAGGGCGCGCCGTCAATGAAGCTGCTGTCACCGCCGTCCTGAAGAGCACGTCTCTTAAAGTACAGCTGGGCGGCGGCATCCGCACACGCGACGATATTGACCGCTGGATAGACGCCGGCGTGGCCCGCGTTGTCATGGGCACGGCGGCGCTGAAAAACCCCGACCTAGTTAAAGCAGCCGCCAGCGACTACCCAGGCCAAATCGTCGTCGCTGTCGACGCACGCGGCGGCATGGTCTCAGTAGAAGGCTGGGCGGAAACCTCCGATATGGCCGTGGCCGACCTTGCCAAGCGGTTTGAAGATGCCGGCGTTGCTGCGCTCCTCTTCACAGACGTGGACCGCGATGGCGCGCTGGAAGGCGTCAACGTCCAGGCAACAGCTGGCCTCGCACAAGTGACCACCATCCCTGTCATCGCCTCCGGCGGCGTCTCCGGCATTAGGGACATCAAAGCGCTTAAGGCTGCAGAGACCGGGCCAGGGCACATAGAAAGCGTCATCTGCGGCCGCAGCCTCTATGATGGGCGCCTGGATCTCAGCGAAGCGCTTAGCGTTGCGGCGCAATGAAGCGCGCAACCGCCTCTACCCACGCCTCTGGCGCTTCATCGACGATATCGACCCCGCCGCCTTCGAGTTCCACATAGGCAAAATCTGGCCGCATATCGCGCGCAATTTGCGCATTGGGGTAGAGCGCGTCGCCTGTGTTGGTGAGGATGAGCGTACGGCAGGTCAGCTTTTCAATCGCAGCGCCGTGGTCATGGGTGAAGGCGGCATGATGGCCGTACCACAGCGGTCCCAGGCCAGTAAAGGCTTCGGCAACATAGCGCGTGGCAAGGCGCCAATCTGTGAGCGGTCCGGCATAGGCGTTGCGGTTGGCAAACAGCTTGGTGAGATGGCTGCCATCGCCTTCATACGCCATGTTTTTCTCTTCCGCTTCCACATAGGCAAGGCCAGCGGCGCGCTCTTCCGGCGTCATGGGAAGCGGGCCGTTGAGGATGAGCGAGCGGGTCTTCTGCGGCCACAAAAGAGCGAACTCGGTCGCGACTTGCGCGCCGGTGTGGTGGCCGAGCACATGCACATCGGCCAGACCCAGCGCGTCCACCAAGGCATTCGCGGCGGCGGCATAGTCGGCAATGGTCGGCGGATGGCCTGCAGGGTCGGACTGGCCGTAGCCTGGCAGGTCCATGCCAATCGCTTGAATACCCCGTGGTGCCAAGAGCGGATAGACCGCATCAAACTGGCGCTGTGACAGCAATGCTTGGTGGAGCAAGAGCACGGGAATGCCCGCGCCCTCACGCCTATAGTGAAGCTGGCCAAACGGCCCATCGCAATAACCACGCGGCATAGGGTCTCTCCTCAAGGAGAAGAGTATGCGGGTCGCTACACCGCGGCGCTAGAGCCAAAAAAGACTTTGGCTATAACGCACTCACGCCCGTCGGCGCTGCTGGAATGCGAGTAAAAGAGCGCCCATGCCAACCAAAGCCAGTGTTGATGGTTCGCTGATGCGGACTGGATCTGGGTCTGGGTCTGGATCGGGGTCCGGCTCTGGATTGACTAATCCGTTGCGCACTTCAAACAAAAACCGCCCGGGCTCATCGATATTTGTTGAATCAATCAACGCATTTGGACCGCCATCGAGGAACGCCCCATTGATGGCTGATCCCGTGATTTCAAAAGATGTCCCAGGATCGCCAGAACCGTTGGAATACCCGGCGCGCGCCGAAAAGCCGCCTAGTCCGCCCACACCGTCAGAGGCGTCGCCCGTTTCCCATAAAATCTGCTCGTAGTTGAATTCAAAGTCAAAATCACCAACGCCCAGATCAGAGCGGTCAATGATCACGACTTGGAAAGCATTGAGCAGATCGTCGGACGAGCTGAAATACCCCACATCAACGAAGTTTGCTGCGAAGGCATTTCGGCCATCAACCATTCCGGTGCCATAGGTCACCGGGCTGCTTCCATCGCCTGTCGTATCCACGTCCGCGAAGAAGGGCGCTATAATCTGCTGACCGGTTGATGTCAGATTAAACGGGGTGAAGGTATCAAGCGGGCCATCAAAGGTGACGTTGCCGTTGTTATTGACCCACAAACTATCCGTCATCAGGCCGAAAAAATTAACGTCAAATCCTAAGGCTATCTCGCCGGTGCTCCCATCATCATTTGCAAAGAGCGTATTGGCGTCAAAGCCCATACGAATGGGGTCAGCCTGTGCGGCCGAGATCGATGACGCGAGGCACAGGGATACAATAAGAGATTTTTTCATAGAACAGCCTTCATGTGTAAGAGCACTTTTTTAAGCAACACCTGTGCCAATTTGTTACATCTTTGTTATGGCGTGCGATTTTCACATATGCGTGTAGCGGTTGACCCGGACCTGTAAAGTCAGCCGACACACTGCGTTGGATCAGCGTATGACTTTGCGCTTTGCGGTGTCCTGGGGCTGAGGTATAGCCAGCGCATGCTCACCACACGCATCATCCCCTGTTTGGACGTGAAAGACGGCCGTGTCGTCAAGGGCGTGAATTTTGTCGACCTGGTGGATGCCGGCGACCCGGTTGAACAGGCCAAAGTCTATGATGAAGCCGGCGCGGATGAGCTGTGCTTTCTGGACATTACAGCCAGCCACGAGCGGCGCGATACGCTGCTGGATGTGGTCACGCGCACGGCTGAAGCGTGTTTCATGCCGCTCACGGTGGGCGGCGGGGTGCGCACGGGCGAAGATGTGCGCCGCTTGCTCACCGCAGGGGCCGATAAGGTCTCGGTGATGACGGCAGCGGTGAAAAATCCGCCCCTGATCAGCGAGCTGGCCACCAAATTTGGCAGCCAGTGCATTGTGGTCGCCGTCGATGCCAAAGCGACCGGGCCGGGCCAATGGGAGGTCTTTACCCATGGCGGGCGCGAACCGACCGGCATTGATGCCGTGGCCTATGCGCAGCAAGCCGCCAGCTTAGGCGCTGGGGAGATTTTGCTCACGTCTATGGACCGGGACGGCACCAAAATTGGCTTTGACTGCGATCTGACCCGCACGATCAGCGAAAGCGTTGGTATTCCAGTAATCGCATCAGGCGGTGTTGGCACACTAGATCACTTGGCTGAAGGGGTGACTGCGGGCAAAGCGGACGCGGTGCTAGCTGCATCTGTATTCCACTTCGGCACCTATACTATCGCACAGGCCAAGGCGCATATGCAGGCGCGCGGCATTGAGGTGAGATTGTAAGATGGCGCAGCTGGGCGAGGCTCTTGAAAGACTAGAGCATATTATCAACGAACGCGCTGCATCGGGCGACACTGAGGCGTCTTATGTGGCGAAACTGCTGAGCAAAGGCACGCTCAAAATCGCCCAAAAGGTGGGCGAAGAAGCCGTGGAAACGGCGCTGGCCGCCGCCGCTCAGCCGCGCGATGCTGTGGCTGAAGAGGCGGCGGATTTGCTGTTCCACCTGCTGGTGCTGCTGCGCTCGCTTGATATGTCCAGCGCGGACATCGCTGCTGTTTTGGAAAGCCGGCATGGGCTATCAGGCCTTGAAGAAAAAGCGGCGCGGCGTGACTGACGCGCATACTTAAAACTGGAGACGTTTGATGTCTGTCCCTGCTCGCTCAGACTATGATGACGACAATATATTTGCGAAAATCCTGCGCAATGAAATCCCCTCAAAGCGTGTCTATGAGGATGAGTTCGCGCTGGCTTTTCACGATATCGCGCCACAAGCGCCAACGCATGTGTTGGTGATTCCTAAAGGCAAATACGTGTCCTTCGCAGACTTCTCCGAGAACGCGCCTGCAGAGCTGATTGCTGGCTATATTCGCGCCATCGGCAAAGTCGCGCGCGATATGGGCCTTGAAGCGGACGGCTACCGCCTGCTTGCCAATGCGGGTCATGACGCCCACCAGGAAGTGCCGCATCTGCACGTCCACATCTTCGCCGGGCGCAAGCTTGGCCCGCTTTTAGATCTGCGTTTCGGCCAAAGCGCGTAAGCAGGCTTGCTTCTGCCTTCCGCTGGGGCATATGGTTTGTCGAGATAACGCCCAAGGAGAGACGCCGTCATGCTCAAACCCTTCCTGATTCCCCTCACCTGCGCCGCTGCGCTCAGCCTTGCTGCCTGCTCAGAAGACGCCGCAGACACAGCCGCCCCCGCCGCAGAAGGCGCTGCTAGCGCTGGCGAGGGTGTCGCTGCCATCATGGAAGCGCGCCATGAGGCCTTTGAAAAGCTTGGCAAAACCTTCAAAACCATCAGCGACCAACTACGCTCTGGTAGCCCTGACCTGAGCATCGTGCAGCCAGCTGCCGCCAGCGTGCCAGAGATTACCAAAGACATGGAAACCTGGTTCCCAGCAGGCTCAGGCCCAGAGAGCGGCATCAAAACCGACGCGCTCGCAGCGATTTGGGAAAAGCCTGAAGAGTTTGCCGCCAAAATCGCCGCGCACAAAACAGCCGCAGCCAGCTTAGGCGCAGCAGCTGGAACCGGCGACATCGGCGCCATTACGGCTGCGTTTAAAGCGACGGGCGCCACCTGCGGCAGCTGCCACGACAGCTTTAAAGCCGACTAACCAGCACGGCCCGCAGCACAGCCCCCGGCACAGCCCATGTCCAGCGAGTACCAAACCCACCATATTTGGGATTGGACGCTGCGGCTGTTTCACTGGTCGCTGGCCATCCTCATCGCGCTCATGTGGTGGACAGCTGAGGAAGGCAATATGGAGCTCCACCGCCAGCTTGGCCTGGCGGTGCTGGGGCTCCTTGTCTACCGCATTTACTGGGGCTTTGCCGGCCCCAGCACCGCCCGTTTTAAAGACTTTCCCCTGTCGCCTAAGCAGATCGCTGCTTATATCCCGCAGCTGCGCGCTGAGACATACCACCCTACATCCGGCCATAACCCGCTGGCCTCGCTCAGCGTGATTGCCATTTTGGCAGCCATCGCGTTTCAAGTCTCCACAGGGCTTTTCGCCATTGATACCGATGGCCTGGATTCAGGCTATCTGGCGCGGTTTGTAAGCTATGAGGTGGGCGATGAGATTGCCGAGCTGCATGAAGCCAGCTTCAACGTCATTTTAGGCCTCATCATCTTGCACCTATGCGCCATCGCCTATTACGCGCTGGGCCTGACCACAGACCTGGTCACCGCCATGATCACTGGCAAGCGGGACGTGGAGGTGGCCCATAGCGGCCCGGACCCGAAGGCCGCAGCCTCGCCGCTCAAACTGCTTGGCGGCCTTGTGCTGTCTGGCGGCATCATCTTTGCCATTTTAACTTTCGGCAACTGACACAAATCTGTCGCTAAGCTGACACAAATTCTTATTCATCCCGTAACAGACCTGTCACCCCGCACGGCCATCTCGCACCCGCAGCATAGACGCGCAGCGTCATGCAAAAGGGAGCAAGCCGCATGTCCATTCTTTCACGTCTTTTCCTTGGCAGCAGCCTCGCCGCCCTCATAGCACTGCCGCCCGCCAGCGCCCAGGAAGCGGACGCTGACGTTGAGAACATCATCGTGACAGCGCAGAAGCGCGAGCAGGCCATTGAGGATGTGCCGATTACCATCACTGCCCTGAGCGGTGAGTTCCTGCGCAAGCTGGATGCGACAGAATTCGACGAAGTCTCCTTGCTCACGCCCGGGCTGACTGTCCAGGAGCAAAGCCCCAACAATCCCGGTTTCGTGATCCGCGGGATTACCTCTGATTCCGGTAGCGCCCAGCAGGCGCCGCGCGTGTCCATCTATTACAATGGCATCGACGTTAGCCGCTCGCGCGGGTCTTACTTTGACTTGTTTGACATTGAGCGCATCGAGGTCGTCAAAGGCCCGCAGTCCACGCTGTTTGGCACTGCAGCGGCCATTGGCGCCGTCTCCGTTATCACCAAAAAGCCGGAGGAAGGCTTCGGCGCGGAAGCCAACTTCACTTATGGCAACTATGATTACGTCGAAACACAGGGCTATGTGAACTACGGCACCGACGTTATCGGCGCACGTTTGGCGTGGAGCTATAAAGACCGGGAAGGCTTTATCGACAACGCCTTTTCCGGCCCCGGCAGCCTAGCGGATGGGGAGTTTGGCCGGCCGCTCAATGGCCAGAATGTTCTCGCCTTTCGCGGCACGCTGAGCTTCACACCCACACAAGCCTTTAGGGCAGACTTGGTCATCTCCTATGACCGCCAACGCCCGCCTGGCACGTCCTTTAAGTCCGGCACTTTTGCGCCTCCCGGTGGCGACACAAGCCCTTTCACCTTCGCCAGCCTCTCCGGCTCAGCACAAAGTGAAAGTGCGCTTGGCCTTGAAGAGCCAAGCCTTGATCGCGACGTCATCGACATCAACCTGACCATGCGCTTTGACGTGAACGATAACATGTCGGTCACCTCCATCAGCGGCTACCGCGAGTTTGATAGTGTCGAGGTCTTCGATGCCGATGGCACGCAAGCCGATTATCTGGAATTCACAGAAGACGCAGTGGGCGACCAATGGAGCCAGGAGATTCGCGTCAACTACCAAGGCGAAGGCTGGTCAACATTCTTTGGGGGCAGCTATTTCCATGAGGACGGCACCCAGCGCATTCCCTTTGCCACTGAAGAAGGCACCTATCTTCAATGCGCTGCAAACCTGATCCCGGGCCTTGGCTGTATTGCTCCTGATGGAACCGTCTCAGCGCTGGCCGCCACCGGCATTCTGACCGAAGGCGCCCTCACGTCCCTTCCTTATGTCCAGGAATTCGGCAACACCGGCGACTTTGATATCTGGACGCTCTATGCGGATGCCACAGTGGCTCTCACAAAGCGCTTGGAAGTGAGCTTTGGCGGGCGCTACGTGAACGAGTCGCGCACATCCGGCAACTTCTCAAATTCGCCAAACTCTGTCCTCACCGGCGCGCCGCTGCTTGGCGGCCCGAACACGGATGGGCGCGTGTTGACCCAAAGCGGTGACTTTAGTGATTGGCTCATCCGGTCAAACATCCTGTTTCGCTTAACGGACAACCTGAACGTCTATGCCACGGCCAGCCGCGGGCGCCGCTCAGATGTGATTACGCTGACGACGCGCAACACGGTGACCGTTGGGGAAACGACAGTCACGGTGCCGGCGTTTGTCGACCCCACGATTGTGCCGGCAGAGATCATCTGGAACTATGAAGCCGGCGTTAAAGGCAACTTCTTTGACGGCCGCGCCTCTGGGTCCTTGGCGGTTTTCTATCAAGACTATTCCAACTTCCAAGTCTCGCTACCTGAGCTGGACCAGGACGGAAACCCAACCGGCGGTTTTGTGACCAGTGGGACGGGCGGCGCCACCAACTGGGGCATCGAAGCTGAGTTCAGCGCGCAAGTAACGGACGATCTACAAATCTTCGGGAACGCGGCCTATATCGACGCGCAGATTGACAACGACCCTGAGGTGAACGGGAACCTGGCGGGCAATCGCTTCCGCTTGCAGCCCAAATGGGCCGCTTCTGCTGGCGCGCTCTATGAGACGGCCATTACCGAAGACCTCAATGGCTTTGCCACGCTGAGTTGGACCTTTGAAGGCTCAAAATTCTTTGAGCAGCCAAATGACCCCAACATTGCCGAAGACGCCTACTCGTTGGTCAACCTTCGCGCTGGCGTCAAACATCCTGACGGCCGCTGGCAAGTCGACGCCTTCGTCACCAACTTATTTGACAAGCGTTATGTGATTGACGGGGGCAACACCGGCGGCGCCTTCGGCATTCCCACTTTCATTGCAGGCGCGCCGCGGTTCTACGGCATTCGCGTCAGCGGCAAATACTAAGCAGGACCGGCCATGCCCCAAGACAGCTTCGCCATGAAACGCCGCGCTGCGCTCAAAGCCATGGGCCTCGGCGCGGCGGCCACAGCTATGAGCGCGCCGATCTCTTCTGGCACAGCAGACCAGCTGTTTCAGCACGGCGTGGCCAGCGGCG
>JBCCDR010000079.1:0-9479 GCA_039030675.1 Pseudomonadota bacterium
GCCATGTCGCTCTCGATGGCGTCCATCAACTCGGAGAACTGGGAAGTCGGCGACATCCCCGACGACGTCCTCGAGCAGCTCGACTCGGGCATCGTCACCTCGGACCAAGTCGCCTTGCTCGACGACGTCGCCCGCTCCGCCATACGCACCAAGCAACGCACCGCGCTCCCCATGTCCCCGCCCCCGCCCTCCTACCGCCGCGTCGTCGACAGCGCCCCAACCACCAAAGAGAGCATTGTTGATGTCTGATAGCTCTTGATCTGACACAAGCGCGGAGGCGTTGGTCGAACCAATCACAGCACCAGATTGGATCGTCACGCTATGCGTTCCGCCAAGGGCGGCAATAGCTGCCCCTAAGTCTCCGCTTGCTTGCACGTTAGCGCCAGAGCGAACCATGACGGTGCCGCCAGTACCATTGTTTAAGGCAATGCCTGCCGCAGAATCATTGCCGGAAACAAGGATCTCGCCCGCCACATCGACCATGTTTGTATCGCCAAGCAAAAGGATGCCAGAGACATTGCGACCAGACGACGTGATGGACCCCGTCGCGCCCATAATGAAGTCGTTATTGTCCCCATTGATGCTCGTCACCGCGTCAGCAAAGGGGCGGTCTTGCGTCGCCGTCATCGTGCCATTCATGGTGACACTGTTTTGGTCACCAAAGAGCGGCATCAAGTTCGAGATAATGCCGCTTAAAGCACCAGTTTCTTCAATGACAATTGTGTGCCCACCGCCTTGCGCTGTCAGTCGCAAGCCGACATTGCCGCCGATCGTCACATTGCCATCCGGCCCAAATAGACTGATCCCGCCATCCACGGTGCTCCCCGGTGCCGTGGTAATCGTCCCGCGCGATCCCAGCTCAATGGCGTTGTCTAAATCGCCATCGATGGAGGCCCCAGCCTGCACAATGACCGTGACATCGTTGACGAATTGAGAGCCGATATTGATCGTCTGCGGATTAGGCGCCGCCGCCGTACAGGTCACTGTGGCGCCATCGACGGGAGAGTCAGTATCACAGCCAGCGCGTGCAGTAGGCGTGAAGGCCCAGGCAGCCGCGCCAAAGGCACACAGAGCGGTTGTACTTTTCAGCACATGGGCGGCGTGCTTTAAGGTGGTGTTCATGGCTGGTATTCCCCTGCATCTGGCGGCCGGCAATACGGCGCTTCACTGACACAGGCGTGAAACCGCTGCGAAGTGGGTCACACAAAAGAAACTTTTTTCCAGATGGGGCGCAGTCGGTCTCAGCAAAACCTTAAAGCCGACCGCACGCCCTCACTTTCTCTCAATGGCCCGCAGACTTTCAGTGACGCCAGCTATGCCTGCTTTGGCATGGGCATGTTCGAGACCCACATACCCGTCAAAGCTGCGCTCTACGAGGGCGTGAAAAACCGGATTGTAGTTGATTTCCCCGGATCCAGGCGTTGCGCGTCCCGGCGCGTCGGCGACCTGGACATATCCGATTGATGGCCAGGAAAGCGCCATATTTTCAAGGATTGAACCGGTTTCAATCTGTACATGATAGGCATCGAATATCAGTCTGACAGACGGATGATCGACTGCTTGCACGATCAGATTGCCATGTGGAACCGTGGTGACGAATGTTCCAGTCCACTGGCGCGCATTGATGGGTTCAAGGCCAAGGGTTAGCCCGGCTTTTTCAGCGATATCCGCCAGATCTCGCAAGTTACTGATGACATTTGCGGTCTGATAATCGCGCGGGAGACGGGGATCGGTGCGGCCGGAGAGTAGTGTTGCATATCCGCCGCCAAAGCGCTTGCACAGCTCTGCAGCCTCGGTGATTTCCTGCCGAAGCGATGTGCGTGTGTCCTCATCCCTTGCCGCCAGGGTCAGGCTATCGGCAGCCAGGACCGAGCCGGATGGCCCTGTCGTCAGGAAAGTGGCCACAAAGGTCGCCAAGCGCATGTCTCGGCGTTCTAGCGCTGCTGCAATGCGCGCCTGATCTGCCTTTGGCCTATAACGCATGAAGTTGTCTTCAATGGCTTTAAAGCCAAGATCAGCCGCCACTGCGATCTGCTCAACTGGGTCTTGGCCTACGACAGGTGCGAAGTAGCCATCTTCCTCAGAGTTCAATCCGATATGGGGCGCGAAGTGAAGGGACCAGCTCTCTTGTAGGTCGCCAAGGGCGTTCAGAAAGGTCTGATAGGACGGTGCTTGGGTTTTCGTGGTCATTGCGTGTTTCCTGTGGATGAGGGATTGCGAGGGTCAAGCCATGGGCCTGCTAGGTTTCGCGCGGCAGGCATGGCCACATAGACCATCAGTGGAACCATGATGCTGCTGAGAATGAGCGTGCGAAGCGGCAAAGCAAAACCGGACACAAATGGTTCGAGCAGCAGCAACAAGCCTGTGATGAGCGGGTAGACAACCGCCCAGGTCAGAAGGGCTGAGCGCAGCTTGGCCGAGCACAAAACGCCCGTGAGTGTTGGCGTGTTTGTCATGGACGTGCCTCATACGCGCTCAGGGGCGTGAGGAATTCGAGGAGATTGCCGTTATTGTCGAAAATGAAGATCAAACGGCGACCGCTATCAGGAAAGCTTGTGGGCTCCACGAGGAAGTCAGCGCCGCGCGCCTTGAGCTCCGCTGCCACAGCGTCCACATCCGCAACACGAAAGGCCAGGTGACCTATTCCGCGGTCTCCAAGTGCTTGCCCTAAGTCCTTTGGTTTGGCGCGCTGGGTCCTTGCCTTGGGTGTTTGCACAACCTCGATAACAAAGCCGTTGCGCTTCATATAGCCCAGCTCGATGCCGGGCAGTTCGGGCACGCTCCACTTGTGAATGAGCTCAAAGCCAAGCATATCGCGGTACCACGTAAGGGTATCATCAAAACTATCTGTCGAGATCATGATGTGCTCTGCGCGGATTTGATCGAGCGGGTTTGGTTTCGGGGGCTGCGCGGCAACGTCCGCCTGGCTGATAAGAGACAGGCTGACGGCAATGCTGATTGCACGGATGAGAGATTTCATGGTGTGGGTATCCTTTGGGTGAAGCGCGACAAGAGCCTAGAGGCTCTCAATCGATCCGGCGTTTTCAACGAGATGCGTGATTGTGGTCGTGCCAGGGATCGGCAAGATGTTTGGCGCGCGGTTGAGAAGGGCACGCAGAGCGCTTTGAGGCGCCGTAAAGCCCTCTTCCGTAGATCTAGCATTGGCGAGAGGCGCACCATGGACGAGTGGTTTGGCTGCAAGAGGCCCCCAAGGGACGAAGGCAATGCCCTGCTGCGCCGTATAGTCGAGCAGCTCTTCATCGCCGCCCTCAGCAATGTTGTAGCGGTTTTGGACAGCATCAATCTGCGCAACACCCTGTGCTCGCTTCAACTGATCCAAAGTCACATTTGACACGCCGATCCGAGCAATCTTTCCTGCCTGTTGGGCGTCAAGAAGCGCGCCGATGCTGTCTTCAAGGGGCACGGCGGGATCAGGGCGATGAAGATAATAGAGATCGATGACATCACGCTGGAGGGCGGTGAGGCTCTCATCGACATGACGGCTTAGGGCCTGCGGCCGACCATCCGCCTTGATGAACGCAGCGCCGCGGCCGGTCTTGTCAATGCCGCCCTTACTGGCAATAAAAGGGCGCTCGCTTGCGGCAAAACCCTTAAACGCCTCGCCAATGAGGCGCTCATTGTCATGCGGACCATATGCGCGGGCCGTATCGATATGGCCATAGCCGAGCGCTTGTGTCTGCCGCAGCAGTCGCTTGCCGCCAGCCCAGTCTTCATAGGGGCCGTAGTTGCCAGGTTGCCCGGTCAAACGCATCGCGCCATAGCCCAAGCGCGAGATCGTCTGTCCATCTTTGAAGGTGAAAGTAGAGGTGTAGGTGATGTCTGGAGTGATTGTCATGTCAGGTTCCTCTCATGTGGCGTTGAGAGGAACATGGCAGAGCAGCATTAGTTTCGGTAGACGCACAACACAAGCTACTGCTATACGCCATACGTATGGCCACACCCTTAGACCGTCTGACCTTATTGGAGACCTTTGTGCGCATCTGTGAGTGCGGGAGCATCACGGCTGCTGCACGGGAGCTAGGCACCACGCAAGCGACCGCAAGTCGGCAACTTGCCGATTTAGAAAGACGCCTGGGCACGCCCTTGATAGCACGGACCACACACAATCTGGCCATGACGGAAACCGGCGAAGCCGTTCTGGCAGACGCGCGCGCAATCCTTTCCGGTTGGGATGGACTGACGGAGCGGCTGCAAGCTGAAAAAGAGGAATTGGCTGGGCCTATCAAGGTCGTCTTCCCGACCGCGCTCGGACGCCATAGTCTCCAAAGCGCCGTGCTTGAATTTATGGAGGATCATCCCAAGGTGTCTGTCAGCGTCTCGCTGGGGGATGGGCCCGTTTCACAAGCCGTCGCGGGATTTGATTTGCTCGTAAAAATCGGCCGGCCAGACGATGAGACGTTAATCGTCAAAGATCTTGCGGAGGTCACGCGGCTGCCCATGCTGCACGCCCAAATGTGTGACACCAAGTCTCTCTCGATCGAACGTCTTGAAAAGCTGCCCTTCGCGGCGCTTGGGCCATTCGAAGGCGCAACCGTGCCGCTTCATGGCGCAAATGGCGACACCAAGACACTGCGTCTCAGTCCGACGATTGCCACAAACGACATCTTTATCTTGCGTGACACCATCTTGCGCGGTGTGGCCTGGGGTATCCTGCCAACCTGGCTGGTCGCAAAAGAAATGGCAGCTGGAGAACTCATATGCCCCCTCCCCAACTGGCAAGCACCAACCCTCCCCATCTCGCTTAGCCAGCCCACTTCCAGGCGCTCCATAAGGCGCGTACGCGCACTGGCAGAGCATTTAACAAAAACAATCCGGCAGCTCCCAAATGTCAGTCGTGAGACTTAGCTTTCCGCATAGCGGTAGCGCACGACCTTTATCCTGCGCAGCGCGACATGACGACGGTCTCACGCCCAAGGTGCGCTCTGCGGTTTCAGCAAATGCGCGGCAAGGGGTCGCCGGTGAGCCAATCGACCATGCGCCGCCCGCCGAGCGGCGTTTGCATTTCCACAAAGCCGTGCGTGTCTTCGGTGATGGTGCCAATTATGGCTGCGTCCTGGCCGAGGGGATGATTTTTTAAGGCAGCAAGCGCGGCGTCGGCCTCCTGCGGCGACACAATCGCGATCAACTTGCCTTCATTGGCCAGATAGAGTGGGTCCACGCCCAGTAGCTCACAAGCGGCCTCGACCGTGCGGCGGATAGGGATGCTCGCTTCATCCAGAGTAGCGCCCGTTCCGCTGGTGCGGCAGAGCTCGTTGATCGCCGTGGCAAGCCCGCCGCGTGTGGGGTCGCGCAGCACTTTAACACCATCTGTCGCAGCGAGCAGGTCGGACACAAGACCGTGCAAGGCAGCGCTATCGCTCTCAATCGGGCTCATAAGTGGCAGGCCTTCGCGCGCGGCAAGAATGGTGACGCCATGATCGCCCATAGTGCCGGACACAAGAATTATATCGCCAGGCTCTGCCCTATGAGCTGCCGGCGGCGCGGCAACATGGTCGGGGATGATACCAATGCCCGTGGTGTTGATGAAAACACCATCGCCTTTGCCACGCTCGACAACTTTTGTGTCCCCAGCGACAATCATCACGCCTGAATCCCGCGCGGCTTTGGCCATGCTCTCAACGATGGCGCGCAAATCGCTTAGCGGAAAGCCTTCTTCAAGAATGAAACCCGCCGTCGAATAATGTGGCTCGGCCCCAGACATAGCGATATCGTTGAGGGTGCCGTGCACACTCAAAGACCCAATATCGCCGCCAGGGAAAAAGAGTGGGCTCACCACATGGCTGTCGGTGGCGACCACCATGCGGCCATGGCCTGCAAACCGGGCTTGATCGTCACCCGCCTCTAGCATTGGGTTTTTAAATGCGGGCAGGAAGAGCTCTTCAAACAGCTGGGCCGACGCTTTGCCGCCTGCCCCATGGGTCAACTCAATGGTGCCGCGCTTAAAGTCCAGCCTTTTGGAAAACAAACGGTCAGTGCGTTTTTCGACTTTATCAAACCCCATCTGGCCTACTCCGCTGCAACCAAATCCGCGGGCAAGGCATCACGGAAACGGCCATAAAGATAATGCGCGGCGCAGGCCCCTTCCGGTGAGACCATGCAGGAGCCAAGCGGATGCTCAGGCGTGCAACCGGCCGCAAAAACCTTGCAATCAGATGGGCGCTTCTCGCCGCGCAGAATTTGTGCGCAGGCACAAGCTTTATGGTCCGGGCGCGAGACATATTCCATGGCAAATTTGCGCTCGGCATCAAAGGCCGCATAGCGATCGGAAACCTCCAAGGCGCTGTGCGGAATGCTGCCCAGACCGCGCCACTCGAAACTCTCGCGCACCTGAAAGACATCGCTGCAAAGGGCTTGGGCGGCTTCGTTTCCGCCCGGGCGAACAGCGCGCGCGAAAGCGTTTTCGACGCGTGCTTCGCTGCTGTTAACCTGCCGCACCAAGAGCAAGATGGACTGCAGCAAGTCATTGGGCTCAAAACCGGAAATCACGATAGGCTTGTTCCATTTGTGCGCAGCGCCTTCATATGCTTCCGCACCGATGATGGTGGAGACATTACCCGGCCCGACAAACCCGTCCAGCCGGGCGCCGGTCTCGCCGGTGCCGGTCGTCATGATGGCATCAATGGCCGAAGGGGTAAGCACATGATTGCAGAAGGCGGAGAAATTGGTAAGTCCCGCATCCTTCGCGGCCTTGATAGCAGCTGCTGTCGGGGGCGTCGTGGTTTCAAAGCCAATGGCAAAAAACACCACGTCGCGTTCGGGATTGGCCTTTGCCAAATCAACGGCTTGCAAGGTGGAATAGACCATCCGCACATCCCCACCTGCCGCCTTAGCGGACAGTAACGTGCGCCCGCCGCTGCCAGGCACGCGCATCATATCACCATAGGTGGCCAAAATGACGTCTGAGCGCGACTGCACCAGCGCGATAGCCATATCGAGCCGCCCAACCGGCAGAACGCACACAGGGCAGCCGGGGCCATGGATCATGCGAATAGTTTTAGGGAGCAAATCCTCCAGCCCAAAGCGACACAGCGCATGGGTGTGACCGCCGCAAAATTCCATGAAATGATACTGCCGACCTGGTTCGACTTCTGACGCGATTTGCGCGGCAATGGCCTTGGCCGCATCGGGGTCGCGAAATTCGTCCACATATTTCATTGTGCAGCTCCTTCACTGATTGCGGGCGCCTTCATGGCGGCAAGCTGCGCAGCTGCGTGCTCGGCGTCGATCTTTGACAGGGCATAGCCAACATGCACAACGACATAGTCGCCCGGCTGCGCATCGGGCACAAAGGCAATGGAAATAGGCACTTGTACACCGTCCACGTCAGCGACAGCGCTCTCGCCATCGGTCGAAACGATTTCAGCGGGTAAGGCAAGGCACATGGGTCATACTCCTCTTTGTCAGTTGCCCATCTGGCCGGCGATCCAGGCTTGGCCGAGGCTCAGCCCGCCGTCATTTGCCGGGGCTTGTAGCGGCAAATAGGCTTTGATAGCGCGGGCCCGCAGCGCAGCAATGAGCCCCTGGCTCAGGACCTTGTTTTGAAAGCACCCACCCGACAACGCTACGTGCGGCGGCAAATCTTCCAGTGCGATTGTGCCGCCAATCCAATCAGCAAAGGCAGCTACCAATGTTCCATGGAAAAGGTTGGCCCCCTTTTCTGGGTTACATGCGGTCAATGCGGCCAGCAGAGGACGCAAATCAAGTTTGCCGGCGCTAAGGCTCCAACCGCCCTCCAGAATTTCAGGCCGTGTCACGAGAGCTTCCAGGTGCATCGGCGCTTCCCCTTCAAAGCTTGCGTTTGGAATGAGATGAAGCAGGCCGCAGGCGGCATCAAACAACCGCCCTGCAGAGCTGGTCAAAGGCGCATTGAGCGTCTTCTCCAGCATGGCCGCAATCATGTCCGCGCCAGGCTGATTTTCGAAATAACTTGGAATGTCACGCGTGCGTCCCAGAGCATGGAGCGCCGCGGCGGCCATCCGCCAAGGCGCGCGCGCGGCAGCATCTCCGCCGGGCTGCGCCAGGGGCATTAAGCTGCCTAGCCGTCTGTAGCTCACCCCTTCCGCACAGAGCAGCTCCCCGCCCCAGCTTTCATCCCCATCGCCAAGGCCAAAGCCATCCAGGGCAAGGCCCAGACATGGGCCGTCTAAATGATGTTCCGCTATAACGCCCGCAATATGGGCATGGTGGTGCTGAACCTGCACCAGCGGCAAACCTGTCTCTTGCGCGTAGCGGGTCGCCAAAAAATCCGGGTGGCGGTCGCAGGCAATACGCGATGGCTCCACCTCTAGAATGTCGGTAAGATGTGCCACCGTGTCCTTGAAGTAAGTGTAGGTGTTGAGGTTCTCCAAGTCACCAATGTGCTGACTGAGAAACGCTTCACTGCCGCGCGTCACGCAAATGGTGTTTTTCAAATGCCCCCCGACAGCCAGCGTGGGCGGCACCTCACATGGCAAGGCAATTGGCGTAGGCGTCGCCCCTCTGCCTGGGCGTAGATAGCGCGGCGCCCCGTCGATGACGCGCACAACGCTGTCGTCCGCGCGGCAGAGGATATCGCGCTCATGTGTGACGATCATATCGGCCACGCCGGCCAGTTTTTCTTCGGCCTCTGCATTGTCCGTTACCAGTGGGTCGCCGCTGATGTTGGCGCTGGTCATAACCAGTGCGAGCGGCTGGGCGTCCTCCAGCCACTGCGTCCCTTTCGGCGCGCCAGCGGCGGCATGAAAGAGCAAATAGTGGAGCGGCGTATAAGGCAGCATGAGCCCAAGCGTCGGCAGCCCATTTGAAACAGCAAGGCTGATGTCCGCCCGCTTTGCGTTACAAATAACGACAGGGCGCGCGCGGTCTTCCAGCGCGGCGGCTTCAGCGGCCTCTAGCTCTGCAAGTACGTGCGCTGAGGCAAGGCTCGCAACCATGACAGCGAAAGGTTTTCCATCGCGCTGTTTTTTCTGGCGCAGCCGCCTCACCGCACCATGGCTCCGCGCATCGACAGCCAGATGAAAGCCCCCCAAACCTTTAAGGGCGACGATCTGTCCTGCAAGAAGTGCGGATAAAATATCGGCAATGCTATGGCTAAGCTGAGGCCCACATTCCGGGCAAGCATTGGGTTGCGCATGAAAGCGGCGATCGGCTGGATCGTCGTATTCGCGCTGGCACGACGGACACATCTTAAAATCCGCCATGGAGTTTTGCGCCCGGTCATAGGGCAGCGCGCGGGTGATCGTATAGCGCGGCCCGCAATGGGTGCAGTTGGTGAAGGCATAGCCATAGCGGGGGTTCGCAGGGTCAAAGATGTCTTCAAGGCATTCGGGGCACGTTGCCGCATCTGGACCTATGGCCGTTTTGGCAGCACCGCTCTTTTGACTATGGTGAAGCTCAAAGCTGTCTTCACCCAGAACAGCCAGAGGCGTAATATCGACAGCATCAATGCGTGCCAGCGGCGGCGGACTGGTTTCAAGCGC
>JBCCDR010000080.1:0-9452 GCA_039030675.1 Pseudomonadota bacterium
AAATCTGCGCTGTCAGTAAGCCTAGAAGATGGCAACCTCGCCTTCATGGGCTTCCCGGTGCTGTGCGGATCGCATGAGACGGTGGCGCAGAAAATCGATGCGATTGTTGAAGACACCGGCATTGACGGCATGCTGTTCAGCTGGGCTGATTTTGTTGGAGGTCTCACAGACTTTGGCGAAAATATCATGCCGCGCCTGAAATGCCTCAATTAAAGGCTGACCAACAAACCGCCATCAACAGTAATCGTCTGCCCAGTGATGTAGCGCGCTGAATCCGACGCTAAAAACACAGCAACATCTGCAATATCGGACGGCTCCCCGACCCGTCCTAAAGGCACGCTTGGCGCGACAGCCTCCAAGCCCTCAGGGCCAACAGAGTGAACCGGGTCAAGGGTTTGGGCTGACCGGATAAACCCAGGGGCAATCGCGTTCGCGCGGACACCATCCGCAGCAAGCTCAATGGCGACTGCTTTCACCAGGCCAGAAACGCCGGCCTTGGTAGCGGAATATGGCACATGCTCATTCCAGCCATAGGCCGTCCCCACCACAGAGGCGAGGCAGACAATCTGTCCGCTGCCGGCATTGCGCATGCCTGGCGCGGCTGCGCGGACCATCCGCATCATGCCCTTCAGATTAACATCCAGCGTGGTGTCCCACGCCTCATCAGACATATCGTCGAGCGGGATTTTCTTTGCGATGCCGGCGTTGCAGATCAGGGTGTCTAAAGCGCCGTGCTGCGCTTCGACCTGCGCGAAGACGTCATTGACTTGCGCTGTTGAAGCGACGTCCATCCTGTAAAAGTCAGCGCTGGGCAAGCTGGCCGCGACCGACTTGCCTTCTTCCTGTAAAACGTCCGTGACGATGACATGGTAGCCAGCATCTGCAAACGCTTTGGCAGTTGCCGCCCCTATGCCGATGCCAGCGCCTGAAATGAGAACCGTTTTGGCCACTATATCAAGCCGCCTAGAGGCGAAGACGGATCCGCATAGCGTTTGCGCGCCATGCGTCCTGCTTTATAGGCCAGGCGCCCTGATATGGTGGCGAGACGCATGGCGTGGGCCATGGCGACCGGGTCTTTCGCTTCGGCAATGGCGGTATTCATGAGCACGCCATCACAGCCTAGCTCCATGGCTTCAGCTGCATCGGAAGCCGTGCCTACCCCGGCATCAACGAGCACCGGCACATTGGCGTGCTCAATGATCAGGCGAATATGAACGGGGTTTTGAATGCCCAGGCCCGACCCAATCGGCGCGCCAAGCGGCATGATGGCAACGGCGCCCATGTCTTCCAGCTGCTTGGCTGCGATGGGGTCATCATTGCAATAGACCATGACGTCAAAGCCTTCTTTGACCAGGATCTCCAGCGCCTTGAACGTCTCTGGCATGTTTGGATAGAGCGTCTTCTGATCGCCCAGCACTTCCAGCTTCACCAAGTTCCAACCGCCAGCCTCGCGCGCAAGACGCAGCGTGCGCAGCGCGTCCTGGCCGGTGAAACACCCTGCCGTGTTGGGCAGATAGGTGATTGTCTTTGGGTCTAAATAGTCCATCAAAACGGGCTGGCTTGCGTCCATCACGTTGACGCGCCGGACGGCCACGGTCACGATCTCAGCGCCTGAGGCTTCCACGGCCGCTTTGGTTTGCTCAAAGTCTTTGTATTTGCCGGTTCCAACAATCAATCGGGACCCATAGTTGTGCCCGGCAATCACCAGCGCATCATCCGCTGGCGCTGCGTCGGACATACCGCCGCCAACGAAGTGGACGATTTCAAGCGCATCACCGTCTCCGAGAACGGTTTCCGTGTAATCGGATTTCGGCACGATCTCTAAATTGCGCTCGACGGCCACCTTTTTCAGGTCCAGCGCCATCTCGCTGAGGAGGTCTGATAGGCGGTGACCAGGGGGGATTTGGCGGGCTTCGCCATTGATTTGAATTGTCAGTGCCATGACCAGGTCTGCTTCTTCTTTCACTTTCAGAACATGCGCTTGAGGACAAAAGGCCCTTTTCACGGTGTTGTCCCTGTGTTTATAGAGTGCCCAAGCCGCGTCAAGTGGCGACCTTTTCATTGTGGAACGTGAGACGATCCATGGCTTCGCCGATGCCGCGTATCTCTGTCATTCATGGCCCTAATCTCAACATGTTGGGCCTGCGCGAGCCAGAGATTTATGGACATGAGACGCTGGGCGACGTTGATGCGCAGTTGCGCGAACGTGCGCATGCCTTGGGCGCTGAGATTTCGATAGACCAGTCCAATCACGAAGGCGTCATTATTGATGCCGTGCAAGCGCTGCGCGGTGCGTGTGATGGCCTGATTATCAATCCAGGCGGACTCACGCACACCTCTGTGGCCCTGCGCGATGCGATTGCGGCCAGTGAGGTGAAGACGATTGAAGTCCACATCTCGAACATTCACGCGCGCGAAGCTTTCAGGGCGACGAGCTATATTTCAGGGATTGCTGCTGGCGTGATTTGCGGCCTTGGCGTAAGAGGATACATGGTGGCGCTTGAAGCGCTTGTGTCCGATCACGCGGCGAGAACACAATAAACAAGAATAAGGATTTGGGCTGGCATGGCTAAACGCAGGGTCGATGTTGATCTCATTCGCGAGCTTGCAGCGTTGCTGCATGAAACGGACCTCACCGAAATTGAGATTGGCGATGATGCAGACCGTATCCGCATTGCGCGCACTGTGTCGAGCATACCAATGCAAGCGCCCGCAGCGCCGCAACCGCCAGCCCCCGCGCCTGCCGCTGAAGCCGCGCCAGCGCCCAGCGCGCCAAGTCCAGCTGAGGGCGCTGTGACATGCCCCATGGTCGGCACAGCCTATCTCTCCTCTGAACCTGGCGCGCCGCCCTATGTGCGCGTGGGGGATATTGTGGCCGAAGGCGATACGCTGCTGATCGTGGAAGCCATGAAGGTGATGAACCCAATTACCGCGCCGCGGGCTGGTAAGGTTGAGCAAATCTTGGTGGAAAACCAGCAGCCAGTGGAATTTGGTGAGCCCCTCGTGGTCTTAAGCTAGCGGGATGATCAATAAGGTCCTCATTGCAAACCGCGGCGAGATCGCCCTTCGCATTCACCGCGCGTGCCGGGAAATGGGCATCAGCACGGTTGCCGTTCACTCACAAGCAGACGCAGACGCGATGCATGTGCGGCTCGCAGACGAATCGGTCTGCATCGGCCCGCCGCCAAGCCCGCAAAGCTATTTAAACGTCGCCGCCATCATCTCCGCAGCGGAAATCTCCAACGCGGATGCGATCCACCCCGGCTATGGCTTCCTCTCAGAAAATGCCAATTTTGCCGAAATCGTGGAAGCCCATGGCATCGTCTTTATCGGCCCCACTGCCGATCATATCCGCATCATGGGCGATAAAGTCGCTGCCAAAGACACCATGATCAAATTAGGCGTCCCCGTGGTGCCAGGCTCCGATGGCGCGGTTGCGTCCATCGAAGAAGCTGAGACCATTGGCGCTGAGATTGGCTACCCAGTGCTCATCAAAGCAGCCTCTGGTGGGGGTGGCCGCGGGATGCGTGTTGTGAGCGCGGCCTCTGAAATGGCCGATGCCTTTGGCCAAACCCGCAGCGAAGCGCGCGCCGCCTTTGGGGACGATACAGTCTACATCGAGAAATACCTGCGCAAGCCGCGCCATATTGAATACCAAATCCTCGCCGACACGCACGGCAATGTGGTGCATTTGGGGGAGCGCGATTGCTCCCTGCAGCGGCGCCACCAGAAAGTGCTGGAGGAAGCGCCCTCCCCGATTTTGAGCGATAAGCTGCGAACCCAGATGGGCGCGACGGTTACCAAAGCCATCAAGAAACTCGGGTATCGCGGCGCGGGGACCATTGAGTTCCTCTATGAGGATGACACCTTCTACTTCATTGAGATGAACACCCGGCTGCAGGTGGAGCATCCTGTCACAGAGATGATCACCGGCCTTGATCTTGTGCGCCAACAAATCCGTGTTGCGTCCGGCGAAAAGCTCAGCGTTGCGCAGAAAGACATTGTGTTGTCTGGCCATGCGATTGAATGCCGGATCAATGCAGAAGACCCCGCCACTTTCATGCCCTCGCCTGGGAAGGTGACGGATTATCATCCGCCCGGTGGATTGGATGTGCGTGTCGATTCAGGCCTCTATGCCGGCTACAGCATTCCGCCCCATTACGACAGCCTGGTCGCCAAGCTGATTGTCCATGGCAAGAATAGAAGCGATTGCCTGATGCGCTTGCGCAGGGCGCTTGAAGAATTCGTCATCGGCGGCGTGAAAACCACCATCCCGCTGCATCAGTCTTTGCTGGACGATGAGGATTTTAAAGCCGGAGAGTACGACATCCACTGGCTGGCGAATTTCTTGCAAAAACAGCAGTGATCCTGCACACTTCCCAGTGTGGAACTCACGCCTGACTTGCTCATCAAGGCCTATGCCTGCGGACTGTTTCCCATGGCGGAAAACAGCAAGAGCGAAGACCTATTTTGGGTGGAACCCAAAGAGCGGGGAATTCTGCCACTCGACGCGGTTCACGTTCCGCGCAGCTTAGCTAAGACCATTCGCAAACAACCGTTCCGCGTGACCATAGACACGGCCTTTGATGACGTGATGCGTCTGTGTGCGCAGATGACGCCGAAACGCAAAGAGACATGGATCAATGCCGATATTCTCAGGCTTTACGGCGCACTGCATGCCATGGGGCAGGCCCATAGCGTCGAGTGCTGGGATGGCGGCGCACTTGTCGGCGGCCTCTATGGCGTCAGGCTGGGCGGCGCATTCTTTGGTGAGAGCATGTTTCACCGCGCGACGGATGCCTCAAAAATAGCGCTTATTCATTTAGTTGCGAGGCTGCGTGTTGGCGGGTTCAGCCTTCTCGATACGCAGTTCACCACGGACCATCTGGCACAATTTGGCGTGATTGAAATTCCGCGCGATGCCTATCAAGACAGGCTTGCGACAGCGCTAGAAGAGCGCGGCGATTTTCATCAGCTGCCGCTGGATGCGGCGCCGGAAACGGTCTTACAGTCCGTCACCCATAGGTCATAGACGGGATGTTCAAGCGCATTCAGCGACGGCGATGACGCAAACATCCAGCCGCTGAAAACACTTGTGCCAGCGCCATCGTCATTGGCTTCCGTGATTTGAAGAAATGCTGTGGTCTCAGGCCGCTCCGTTGGCGGCGCCTTCTCGCAAGTGCGCGCGGTAATGGTGAGCTGGCCGAAAGAGGCAGGCGCCTGTGTAGAGACTTCGATGGTCTCCGTGCGGCCTACGATTTTATCAACGCCGCGCAACACCACGATGCGCTCATCGCTGGACGGCGCAGCACCAAAAGAGCCCGCAGGCATGTCTTGTGCCGCAGCGCTCCCGCATAAAAGCGCCAAAAGAGCAGCGCTAAAAACCGGAATCGTCTTCATCAGATCCGCCTGATGCAAACACGGCGCGGCTGACCAGGTCAATCAAGTCAACAGAGCCTTGGGTTTCAGAAAACGTATCCCCAGGCTGAAGCAAAGCATCTGCGCCGCCGGGAATGATTTTCAGATAGCTACCACCGAGGAGGCCTTCGCTAGCGATTTTGACAGAGCTGTCTTCCGCCAGCTCGATAGAATCGTCGACGGTGAACTCCACAACCGCTTGGAAGTTATTCATATCCAAATCTTGAGACACCACCGTGCCCACTTTGACGCCGAAGACCTTAACGTCTGACCCAACGCTCAGGCCATCGATGGCCGTAAAGCCGGCTTTATAAACACCGCCGCCGCCAGAGGATAAGTCTGTATTGGCGTACACATAAGACACAAAGAACCCAGCAATGACGACGACAACCAAGCCGATGATTGCCTCAAGGGCATTGTCTTTTGCCATAACGCGTCTTCGTCCTCTTTAGTTATCTGGCGACCAGGCTTCATAATCGCCCGTCGATTGTTCCCGCTCACCAGCACTGGCAAGAGAACCTGGCGGAAAATAGGCACCAGCTTTGCCTGTGAGGTTGGGGACATGGTCTTTTTCCCAGTCCTTGACCACCGGGGGGCGTTCGCTTGGCGGCTCTGGCACTGTATAATGCAGCCACGCATGCCATTCAGGCGGCACGCGTGAGGCTTCGATTTCACCATTATACATGACCCAGCGCCGCTCGGCTTCACCGGAGCGATTGCTGCGATAGTAGCGGTTGCCTTGATCATCCTCGCCGACCTTCTCGCCAAAACGCCAGGTATGAAGCGCTGTGCCGACGGTCGAATCATGCCACCAGGTGAAAACTCTTGCAAAAACGCTCATGCGCGAAACGGGCCTCACTGTCCACGGAGTCGATGTGGCAAGGTTCTACAACATCATTTGAATATTTCCAGTTAAAGCCGCACTGCGGACGCGCATTTAGTCTCTCTGGTCTAGAACGACTCGATGTTTGGCGCTCTCTTGTGTGTCAATACAGCTCAGACACAAGATATTGAAAAAAACCTGTTGCGTTCATCATTCAGCTGCCTACTATCCGTAGGGCGCTCCGGAGAGGCGCCCACCATATGTAGCGTTTCATGGCTGGCGTCGGCTGTTTTGGCAGCACCGGAGCTACGACTAACACTTAACAAGAAAAACGGACTTTAGACCGGCGAAATTGCGAAAAACGCATGCAGCCGAAGGTGCTACAACCGTCACTAAAATCCGCCAGAAGACTGAGCCAAAAACGCGTCTCCCCCCAATGGTGACGCGGCAGAAAAGAGACAGAGTAGAAGGGGCACTATAATGCGGATAGACCGGACATTTACCACAGCAGGGGAATCGCCATATGCAGGCGTTGAGTTCCGCAAGGCTGTCAGTGAAATCCGAAATCCAAGCGGCGAAACCATCTTTAAACTTGACGATATCGACGTACCTGCGCGGTGGAGCCAGGTGGCGGTGGATATCATCGCCCAGAAATATTTCCGCAAAGCCGGCGTGGCCAAAGTTCTGCGCAAAATAGAAGAACCGACAGTCCCCAGCTGGCTGTGGCGCTCGGTGCCCGATGAAGATGCCATGGCAGGCATGCCCGAAGAAGACCGCTTCACTGGCGAAACCAGCGCGAAGCAAGTGTTTCACCGCCTCGCCGGCGCCTGGACCTATTGGGGCTGGAAAGGCAATTACTTCGGCACTGAAGACGATGCACGCGCCTATTATGATGAGCTTTGCTACATGCTCGCCTTGCAAATGTGCGCGCCCAACAGCCCGCAGTGGTTCAACACCGGTCTGCATTGGGCTTACGGCATCGATGGTCCAAGCCAAGGCCACTACTATGTTGATTTTCAAACGGGCGAGCTGACGAAATCCCAGTCCGCCTATGAGCACCCGCAGCCGCATGCGTGCTTCATTCAATCCGTGAGCGATGACCTCGTCAACGAAGGCGGCATCATGGACCTTTGGACCCGTGAAGCGCGTTTGTTCAAGTACGGCTCCGGCACAGGCTCTAACTTCTCAAACATTCGCGGCGATGGCGAGCCCTTGTCTGGCGGCGGCAAATCCTCCGGCCTTATGAGCTTCCTTAAAATTGGGGACCGTGCTGCCGGCGCCATTAAATCAGGCGGAACCACACGGCGGGCCGCCAAAATGGTTGTCGTCGATATTGACCATCCGGACGTGGAAGACTTCATCAATTGGAAGGTTCTGGAAGAGCAGAAAGTTGCCTCTCTGGTTTCAGGGTCCAAGCTGTGTGAGAAGCATCTCAATGCCGTTTTGGAAGCCTGCGTGAGCCAACGCGATGCGCTTGGCGACGATGCTTACGAGCCTAAGAAAAACAAAGCGCTAAAGAAAGCGGTGCGCGATGCGCGCACCGTCATGGTGTCAGAGAACTACGTGAAGCGCGCTATTCAGTTTGCGCATCAAGGCTACACTAAGATTGAGTTTGAAACCTACAACACGGACTGGGATTCAGACGCGTATCTGACCGTTGCTGGCCAGAACTCCAACAACACCGTCCGCGTGACTGATGATTTCATGCAGGCCATCTTCAATGATGAGGATTGGACGCTCAAGCCACGGGTGCGCGGCGAGGAGAAGACACTCAAAGCCCGCGACCTTTGGGACCAAATCGGCATGGCCGCATGGCAATGCGCTGACCCTGGCCTTCAGTTCCACACGACCATCAACGACTGGCACACCTGCCCAGAAGCTGGCCCCATTCGCGCGTCTAATCCGTGCTCTGAATACATGTTCTTGGACGACACGGCGTGTAACCTGGCTTCGCTCAACCTGCTGACGTTTGTGGACGATGAAGGCGTCTTCAACACCGACCAGTTTGAACACGGGGTGCGGCTGTGGACCTTGGTGCTTGAGATCTCTGTTCTGATGGCCCAGTTCCCCTCCCCGCAAATCGCAGAGCTGTCCTATCGCTATCGGACCCTCGGTCTTGGCTACGCCAATATCGGCGGACTGCTGATGTCATCCGGCATTGCCTATGACAGCGACGAAGGCCGCGCCATCTGCGGCGCCCTCTCCGCCATTTTGACGGGGACCAGCTATGCGACGTCTGCAGAGATCGCTGGCGAGCTCGGGCCATTCCCAGGCTACCGCGAGAACGCAGACCACATGCTGCGCGTCATCCGTAACCACCGCCGGGCTGCCAAAGGCATGGATGAAGGTTATGAACGCCTCAGCACAGACCCTGTGCCGCTGCGGCACCATCACTGCCCAGACCAAAACATGGTGACTGCCGCCATCCGCGCTTGGGACCGTGCTTTGGAACTGGGCGAAGACCATGGCTACCGCAACGCCCAAGCCACAGTGGTTGCGCCGACTGGCACCATTGGCTTGGTGATGGATTGCGATACCACGGGCATTGAGCCAGACTTCGCGCTCGTGAAGTTCAAGAAGCTCGCTGGCGGTGGATATTTCAAAATCATCAACCGCGTGGTCCCCAAAGCGCTGCAGACGCTTGGCTATGATGACGCCCACATCGCAGACATCATTGACTATGCTGTCGGCCACGGAACGCTGGTCAATGCGCCTGGCGTCAATCACGCCACGCTGAAAGAGAAAGGCTTTACGCCAGAACTCCTGGACACCGTTGAGAGCCAACTGGAAAGCGCCTTTGACATCAAATTTGTCTTTAATCCTTGGACACTTGGAGATGGTTTCTGCAAGGAGACTTTAGGTCTGTCCGCAGAGCAGCTCCAGGACCCAACCCTGGACATCTTGTCGGAAATTGGATTCTCCAAACAGGACATTGACTCGGCGAACGAGTATTGCTGCGGGACGATGACGCTGGAAGGTGCGCCGCACCTGAAAGAGGAACACCTCCCCGTCTTTGATTGCGCCAACCCATGCGGCAAATCTGGCAAACGCGCCCTTTCTTGGGAGAGCCACATCCGCATGCTTGCGGCAGCGCAGCCGTTCATTTCCGGCGCCATTTCCAAAACCATCAACATGCCTAATGATGCAACCGTTGAAGATTGTAACCGCGCCTATGAGCTGAGCTGGAAACTGGCGCTGAAAGCCAATGCGC
>JBCCDR010000081.1:0-9393 GCA_039030675.1 Pseudomonadota bacterium
CCGTGGTGGCAATCACCGCGAAAAACACCTGCCGCGTACCGATCACCGCGGCCGCTTTCTCCGCCACCTTCCCTTTTTGCAAGCGCTGGATGTTTTCCAGCACCACGATGGCATCATCGACAATCAGGCCTGTGGCAAGCACCAAAGCCAGCAGCGTGAGCAGGTTTATGGAAAAGCCCAAAAGCCAGATGCCGCCAAGCACGCCGACCAAGGCAACGGGGATGGCTAGGCTAGGGATCAGCGTTGCACGCAGGGAGCCGAAGAAAAGGTAGATGGTCGCGACCACGATGGCGATGGTCAGCAGCAGGCTGATCACAACTTCGCGCACAGACAGGCGGATGAAGTCCGCATTGTCGGAGGTGACGACCAAATCAATGTCATCAAAGCGAGCATCTAGCTGTGTGACGCGCTCGCGAATGGCCGTGGAGATCTCAATGGTATTTGACTGTGCTTGGCGGACCACGCCCAGCCCAATCACCTGCTGGCCATTGAGCTGCACAAAGTTCATGGGGTCAGCGGGCGCGAAATAGACATCCGCCACATCCCCGACCCGGGTGTCGCCACTGATGATGACCGCTTCAATCATGTCCGGCGTGGCGGCCGTGGCCTCAGCGCGGACAATCAACTCCTGGTCCGTTGAGCGAAAGGAGCCCACCGGCACATCAAAAGGCGCACTGCGCAAGGCCGTGGCCACATCGCTCACAGTCAGACCAAAGCGGCTGAGCCGTAGAGGATCGACCGTGACCCGCATTTGCCGGTCGCGCGCACCATAGAGATTGACGCTGGCAACACCGTCAACGGCCAGCAACTCGGGCACGATGTCGTTATCGATGAGACGGGTGAATTCATCCAAGGTGTAGCGCTGAGTGCGCGCGGCGATGTTGATGATGCCTTCCGCATCACTGTCGGCCTTTTGGATGGTGACGCGCTCGACCCGGTCGGGCAGATTTCCCTCAACGCGCGCAATGGCTTCGCGTACATCCGTGGCAGCGGTGTCAAGATCAACGCCGGGATTGAACTCAATGCGCACCCGCGCTGAGGATTCTTCACTCGCTGAGGTGACTTCGCGAACGCCTGACACGCGCGCAGCGGCATCTTCCAAGATGCGCGTGACCTCAGCATCCACCGTTTCCGGCGCCGCGCCGGGGAAGACCGCATTGACGGAGACCTGAGCCCGGTCCACATCCGGCAGCTCGCGCACTTCGACACCGAAAAGCGCTGCCAAGCCGCCAATGATAATGAGCAGATTGAGCACAGCCGCCAGCAGCGGCCGTTTAACCGACAGGGCCGGCAGGTCATTGCTTGTGGGCATCTTCGGGCGCATCAGGTGGCCTAGCGGGCGACTTTTTTGTCTTGCCTGGCGTCATCGCGCGCTGGGCCAACCGGCAAACGCGTTTCGCTTACTTTCACCGGCATGCCGTCGCGTACTTTTTGAACGCCCTCAGCAACAATCACACTGCCGCGGGCGAGCGCTGCGTCCACCAGCACATAGCCCTTGGCGCGGGCAATAATGCCAAGAGGGAGGCGCTTTGCTTTCCCATCTTCAACCGCCCACACATGCGCGCCGTCACTGCCCCATACGATGGCCGCTTCCGGAACGGCAGGCCATTCGCGGCCCTTGACGGTAAAGGACATGCGAAAGCTCATCCCCGGCCGCAACGTATCATTGGCATTATCGAGCACGGCGCGGGCGGTAAACGTCCGGCTTTCGCGGTTGATTTGGCTATCGACACTGCCAAGCACTGCCGCCAGAGACACATCAGGCTGGGCAAACGGAACCGCTGTCACGCTTTTGCCGGGCGAGAGCGCGGAAAAAACATCTTCCGGCGCGGGAAAATCCACGAACAAGGTCCGCCGGTCATCAATCTGCGTGATGACGGTCGTTGGCGTGATACGCGCGCCGGCATCAATGGCGGGCAGCCCCACAAAGCCGTCAAAAGGCGCGCGGACCGTGCGATCAGCCAACGCCACCTCTGCCTGTTCTAAGCGGATACGCGCGCCGTCAAGTGCCGTTTTGGCTTCATCAATCTGGCTGTCGGAGATGGCGCCGGTGTCTTCAATGCGGCGATAGCGCTCGAGCAGTTGCCGAGCTTCATCCACAGAGACCTTCGCTAAGGACACATCGAGTTTTTCTTGGCGGGCGTCTAGTTCAATCAGCGCTGTGCCGGCTTTCGCAAAGTCACCCGCAGCGAACAAAACAGCAGTCACCTCTCCGCCAACGGCTGGGTATAATGTGGCTGATTGCCGGGCGCGGGCTGTGCCAACGGCCTCAATGGCGCGTTCCTGCGCCACAAAGGCAACGTTTTGCGCAATGACGGTGGGCGTACGCCCAGCGCCGCCGCCAGGCCCGCCGCCGCTCGCCGGCGCAGCAGCATCCTCAGAGCAGGCCCCAAGCAAAGCTGCGAGGCTAAGCGCCAGTGCTGTAAATGAAAGCCGAAAAGACATGCCCACCACGTATATTCACCGCGCAGCGTTTTTGCCGCGCGCGCCATTAACCCTCAATATAGACTAAACTATACGTATATCCTAATGCGCTGGATGGCCTGAACGGACACACAATCGCTGTTTTCTCGCCACGCGGCCGCAAAAACGCGCTCCTTTCGCTGCTGCAACATTCCAACACTCACAAAAAAGGAAGCTGTGACGGCCTTTTGAGCGCTGCATAGTGTGCGCCATCACATTGGCTAAGAAAGGCGACCCCCAATGTCTGGCTGTCCTGTTTCTGGAAATATCCGTCTACTCGACGTGGACACGCAAAGATGCCCCTATGCCGCTTATAAGGACCTGCGGGACAACGCACCGGTCTATCAGGACCCAGATACAGGCTATTATGTCGTCACGCGCTTTGAGGACGTGCGCGATATCATTAAGGATAGCGAGACCTATACCAGCGCGCCGATGCCTGAGAGCGCAGAGTTTTTTGCCATGGGCGCGCGGACGGAAAGGGCAATGGCCATCTTTGAGGAGAAAGGCTGGACGCCAGCGCCCAACCTGTTGTTTCGCGATGGGCTAGAACACAAGCAGATGCGCAAGATGTTCGACGACGCCTTTCGCGCTGGCAAGGTCAAGCAGCTTGACCCGTCGGTTGAAGAAACGGCCTACCGCTTGATCGACGATATGATTGCACAAGGGTCCAGCGCGGACTGGGTGCGCGCACTGGCCGTGCCGCTGCCGCTCATCATCATTGGCAAGCAAATGGGCGCGAAGGAAGAAGATATCTGGCGCATCAAGGAATGGACGGAAGCCTTCTTCCACCGCATTGGCCTGATGCTGCCGGAGGAGGACGATAAAGCCGCCATCGAAAAAGAAATCGAAGGCCAGCACTATTTTCAGCCCATTTTTGAAGAGCTGCGCAAAAACCCAAATGAAACCGTGCTCAGCGACCTAGTGAACACCGTGATTGAAGGCTGGGGCCGCACGCTCACCGACAATGAGCTGCACACGGAGATGATGGCAGACACGTTCGTGGGCGGCAGTGAGACCACCACAAATGCCCTTGCTGCAGGCGTCATGCTGCTGATTGAAAACCCGGATGTTTGGGCGAAACTCAAGGCGGACCAAGACAAATATCTGCGCACATTCATTGAAGAAGTGCTGCGCCTGGAAAGCCCGGTGCAGGGCCTCTACCGTTTTGCCCGCAAGGATGTGGAGCTGCACGGCGTTAAATTGCCCAAAGGCGCGACACTGAATGTGCGCTATGCAGCAGGCAACCGGGACGAGCGGGAATTTGCCAATCCGGAAAAAATCGATCTCGACCGCAAGCGCGCTGGCGCCCATCTCGCCTTTGGCATGGGCAATCACCACTGCCTGGGCGCGCCGCTGGCTCGGCGCGAGCTCTATTGGGGCTTTAAAGCACTGCTCGACCGGGTGGCGGAGATTAAATACGCGCCTGAACAAGGCCAGGTGGACTATCACCCCCATTACCTGCTGCGGGCCATGAAAAGCCTGCACATTCAGTTTGTTCCGGAAAACGCATGAGCACCATCCGCACCGTTGCCGTCTTTGGCGCATCAGGCCGCCAAGGTATTGCGCAGATAAACGCCCTTCTTGCCGCCGGCTATTGGCCGCGTGGCTTGATGCGGGACCCGGCGAAGTTCCCAGGAACAGTGCCAGACGGCCTCGCGCTGATGGCGGCCGATTATAAGGACGAAGCCAGCCTTGAGCGGGCCATGGCCGGCGCTGACGCCGTGTTTTTAACGCCGCCATCTTTTACGGAAGTAGCCCAGGGTTTTGACCATGCCGTGCGCGTCGCCAGCATCGCTGCAAAACAGGGCGTCAAACGTCTGGTCTTGAACACCTCCATGTTTGTGCCTGATGAGCCCCTAGGGGAGCCCATTTATGATGGTCGGCTGGCGCTGGAAAATGCGCTGGAAGCGACAGGCGTGCCGCTAACAGTCTTCCGGCCGGTCCTGTTCATGGACAATTTGCTCACCGATTGGGTCAAACCCAAACTCAACAGCGACAATACCTTCGTCTACCCGCACGGGCCGCACATGCAGGCCAATTGGATTAGCCTGGATGACGTGGGAAAGTTCATGACGGCGGCTTTGGCGGATGAGAGCTTGGTAGGCGAGCGCCTTGTCATCGGCGGCCCGCAAACCCTCCAACCGGCCGATGTTGCCGCGATTTTATCAAAAGCCTTGAGCCGGGAGATCCAATACGAGCACTCCACGCCGCGTGCCTTTGCAGAGACGATCAACGCGCTGTTTGCTGATGTGCTCGACCTGCCGCGGGAGATGCATATCCAATCTATTGATGACTTCTACACCTACAACAACCAATCAAACCTCAAGCCCATGGTTGTTGATATGGCGCCGGTGTTAGCGCGTCTTCCAGTGGAGCTGGAAAGCTTGGAAGACTGGGCGAAACGGCAGGATTGGACGGCGCCGGAAGGCGATAGCAACCGGCCCATTGGCGGGTAGCGAGGAGCGCAATCAGTAGCGCACTTGCACGCTGGTTTGCGCTTGCACCTCAGTGGTGGTGCCAAAGACGCCAAAGACAGGGCGGTCATGGGAGATATACATGACCTCCAGCCCTAAGCGAACATGGCTATGAACAGGCCTTATCCAGGCCGCCGTGCCAGCCCACCCTGTCTCTGCCCGCGAGGTCCCTTCAAGAAAGCGATTGCGCACGCGGAAATGATCCGCACGGAGGGATAAGCGGTTCTCGCCAAGGCTGGCGGACCCCAAGATGTAAGCAGACAAGAAGGTGTCATCAAATTTGCGCCGCAGCGGGTTTTCTTGCTCCACGGGCCCCATTTTTGTACTGCCAAACATGCCTTGCGCTAGAACTTCAAAATTCTCCCAAAGCATGAGCTTGAGACCCGCGTTCACGAAGCGGGTCCGCCAGCCATATTGGCCGTTGCGCAAGACGTCCGGGTCAGCCCGATTGTCATAGGCTTGCACATCAAACTGGAAGAGATCGCTATAGCGCCAGCGCAAGGCTGCGTAAAAACCGACGCGCCCATCCAGCTCCTGTGTTGGCCGCGTTCTTTCCGCTTGTTGGGGGATGATGATGCGGCGCTCTGGGTCATCGGGAACAAGATAGCTGCCGCCAATCACCGTGCGTATGTCATGCAAAGCCCAGCCGCGATACGAGAGCAAGGCACCAGCGGTATCATTGAACCCAAAAGCAGCCGCGCGCAGGTCAAGAAAATGATCTCCAAAAACGCGGGCCGCGCGGCCTTCAGCGCCGATCACCGCCACCTCTTCGCCAATCCAGCTGTTAATGGCAGAGGGCGTGATGGTGCGTGTGAGCGTCCAAGCCGGCCCGTCATGTTCCAAGGACGTCGGCGGGAAAAAGCGGCCAAGCTTCCCGCTCACGCGCCAAGCGCTGCGCGGGGGCATGCGCCACCGTAGGAACGCTTCAACCGCACTGAACGGCATGGATTGGTCTGGGCCAGCTTGCAGATTAAGATGTGCGGAGAGGCTGGCGGTAAAACGCGGCTCCCACAATGCTGTGACTTCCGCAATCTCAGCGTCGAGATTGACATCATCCTCGCCGCCATAGCGGGTTTTCGATAAGCCGCCATCCAGCCATTCCTGGCCGGCCGTGCTGACGGCTCCGCGCACATCAATCCATGCCTCAAACGCCGATAGATCTAGCGCCTGCGCGCTCACAAGGGTGGGGCTTAGCCCTTCCACCAAAAGAAGCCAGGCAAAGGCCAATCGCACGCGCGCCATGGCCCCAAGACCCTAAGACGCAGCCGTCTCTGGCTGAGACAGGGCCGGCATATCGGCCGCCAAATGCTCAAAGAGCGGCGCAAGCTCCATGGGCCGGCCAAGGCCATAGCCCTGGCCAACATCACACCCCATCCCCGCTAAGATGGCCGCCGCTGTATCGGTCTCAATGCCCTCAGCCGTGACTTTCATGCCCAGCGAGTGCGCTAAATCCACGGTCGAGCGAACGAGCAAAGCGTCACGCTGGCTTTCGTCAATTTTGAGAACGAACTCTTTGTCAATTTTGAGCTCGGTGGCGGGAATCTTCTTGAGATAGGCAAGCGAGGACAGGCCGCTGCCATAGTCATCAATGGAGACCTCAATACCTGCGTCGACAAAACGCTGCATCACAGCCATACCCTTTTCAGGGTCTGCAATCACGGCTGTTTCCGTGATTTCAAAGCACAGCGGCCCAACGGCACGCTGCGCTGCGGCGAGCGCATACTCGGTAAAGTCCGCATTGCCAATCAAACGGCCTGAGACGTTAATGGACATGATGAACGGATGGCCAGCAGCATAAAGTGCTTGCTGCGCCTCAAGGGCTTGATTGAGCACATAGCGTGTGAGCGCATCAACGCGGCCTGTCTCTTCAGCCAGGGGAATAAACTGGTCAGGAAAGACCATGCCGCGCGCTGGGTCCTTCCAACGCACAAGCGCTTCAACGCCAATGGCACGGCCTTCGCGCAGATCGTATTTTGGCTGGTACACAAGAAAGACGTGCCCCTTGTCAATCGCTTGCAGGAGATCGCCCATGAGCGAGAGGTTATCGGCTGTTGTTTGTGCCGATTGCGGATCAAAAACCGCTTGATCCGTCTGCTGCGTGCGCGCTTGTTCTAACGCTGACATGGCCTCCACAAGCACATTGGAGCTGGCCGGATCGCCGCTGCTAATTCCCATGCTGAATTGCACGTCAACTGCGATGCCTTCGATGGTGTAGGTGCGCTCAAGGGCGCTCCTAATGTCGTGCGTTAAGGTTGGCAGAGCCGCGCCGTACTCGCAGTCGACACGCGCGCACAGGATGCTGCCAGAGAGGCGGGCAATATGAGCGACGCCGGGCACCGCGCGTAAATTCTCGCCCACAGCTGTGATTAACGCAGCGCTGACATCAAAGCCGATGATGTTGCGAATCTCCGCAAAGCGCTCGAGGCGAATAGCCAGCACATGGACGTGCGCGTGCGCGGGGGGAAGACTGTCCAACGCTTCTTCAAACGCGCGGCGATTTGGCAGGTCAGTCTCTTTGTCTGTCCGCGCTTGTTGGCGCAGGTCTTGCTCGCGCTTGGCGATTTCGTTGGACATGTCGTTAAAGGCGCCAGCAAGGGTGCCAAGCTCGTCTTGCGATGACACGGCAACGCTTGCTTCGCGTCCGGCTTTGACGTCATTGGCGGCGGCAGAAAGGTCAGCAATTGGCTTGGCAAGACGGCGGGCAAGCCACCAACTGATGAAGGACACCGCGCCGCCGCCCGTGGCCATTAAGATCAGCAAAATAGCCGCTAAAACACGGTAGGGCGCCAACGCTTTTGACAGCGGATAGGTGAGCACCAAAACGCTGCTTTGGTCATCAAACAAGGATGGGACCGTCTGCGCAAAGGTAATCAACTGGCCATCTTGTATAGCCTGGCCGCGCGGCAGCATGTTGCCTTCGCCCGGGACGATCGCGCCGGTAAATTCCTTGGAGATCAGAGCACTGACATCGCTGAGATGCGCCTTGGTAATGACCTCGCCAAAGACAATCCAGCCAATCAGATGAGGCGCGCGCACAGGCGTGACGCCGGCCAGGTAGACCGCTTCGCCATCAAAGAGGATGCCCAAGTCATTGTCTGTAATGGCGTCGCTCTCGCTGGCCTCCACGCGCGCAAGCAAGGTGTCCATGGGAATGGCCGCGCCTGACTGGCCCACCACAAACCCATCCACATCGATAAAGGCAATGGCCCCTACGCCAACCCGGCTTGCGAGCCCGTCCAGAACAGACTGAATAGTTGGGTCATCGCCGCTCGTCAGCGCGGAGAGAAAACCGAAGTCCTTACCCGCTATTGCGATATCCATTTGCTTGTCGCGCGCGTTATCAACGAACAAACGCGAAAACACCGCGCCAGCGGCCGTGAGTTCTTCTCCAACGGTCAGCTTGGCGCGCTCCGTGACGACTTGATAAACGGTGAGAGAAATCAGCAGCATCGTTGCTGCAAACAGGCCTGCAAATGTGACGCCCAGCTTGGTACCAATGCTCTTAAAGGCGAACACTAGTAATCTCCGACCGGCCGCGCCCCTCGGCGAAATTTCTTTTTGAATTCCAGCGCTTGTCCGTCTGGCCCAATCACAACCTCCGCGGTGAGCTGGTTGCCGCGCCCTTTCATCAGCGGGTGCCAAACGGTCAGCTGCCCAGGCCCGGGCGGAAGGCCCTCTAACGTGAAGCTTCCGTCAGCGTCGGTCTTCCCTGCGAACGGCGTATCGACCACCTTCAGATAGGCAATCATATTGTCGTGAATATTGCAGCCCACCACCACAACGCCAGGCTCGTCAAAGACGACCGATTGGGTCTCATCTGTCCCAAAGAGCTTTAAGCTGAAGCGCTTGATGGGCGAGAAGGAAAAGACGTGATGCAGCACGCTGTCTTCATTCAGGAAGGAGACCTGAGTGTTGCGCGGCACCACAGAAATGAAAGGCATGAAGGTCAGATCGCGCTGATTGACCGTGAGAGGGTCGGCCGGTTTACCCGTAATCGGCACACCCTCACCACCGGCGGGCGTAAACGTCACCACGGCTTCGCCAACGCCAGCGCTTTTTTGGTTCAAGAGTGTCACAGTTAAGGACGACGCTTGGGCAGGCGCCGCTAGGAGCAGAAAAAGACCAATGAATGCAGCACGTTTGTCCATTGCAACACCTTCAACAAGACCAGTGATTAGAATAGCGAAGGCGGGTAAATTTTAGCTGAAGGCCTTAAGGGGCGTTCCGGCCTAACCCCTGACAAAAAGCAAGGTTGACGCTGCGCCCTCGCCGTGGTGACGTCGCACATGCACCCCACGGTTGAAGGATCAAAAAATGTCGATAGACAAAAAGTTACAGGATCTCCTCGACAGGCAAGCATTCTACCCTTCCATCCTCACTCTCCACCTCAACCTCCCTCTTCGTTCTTTTTCCACGAGATTCGCCCCTATTTGCGCGGAGGTGCGAGGCGGCC
>JBCCDR010000082.1:0-9372 GCA_039030675.1 Pseudomonadota bacterium
GCCGTTTCTCTACTCTGGTGACAGAGTCTCAAGGCTCGCGGTATTCGCCCGGCGGCGTTGCCGTGAACACCATGACCAACGTCTCCGCACAGGGCCTACTTCAGCAGACCGGCCGAGATACCGACCTCTCCATCGACGGTGCTGGCCTCTTTGTTGTCAAAGACCAGCCAGTCTCCGGGCCTGAAGGCACGGTTACATTCACGCGCGCTGGCTCGTTTTCACCTGATGAAGAAGGCTTCCTGCGCAATGTTGCTGGCAACTATCTGATGGGCTGGCGCCTTGAGGCGGATGGCTCGGTCATCAACACAGGGTCAACGGACCTGCTAGAACCGGTGACCACAGCGGGTCTCACAGGGACTGCATCTGAAACCACCCGTATTAAGTTTCGTGCAAACCTTAGCTCAGGTACAACGGTCAATCCCTTAGAGGCGACCTATGACGCGACGAACTCTGCGTTCAACATGGCGTCTGGCGCAATCCCGGCGGACTTCACGCGCGATGTGCAAGTCTATGATGCTGAGGGTAATACGCACATCATTTCCTACTCCTTCCTGAAGAGCTCAACGCCCAATGAATGGCACCTGGAAGTGCACGCAGACCCAGCGACGGAAGTGAACACGCTCCCTGGGTTCATTGACGGACAAATCGCCACGGGCACTGTTGCTTTCAGAGATGGCCGTCTCGATCTCGCTAACACAAGTCCTGGCCTGCAAGTGCCGGTTAATGTGGATTGGTCCAATGGCGTGTCTGATAGCACGCTGGCTCTGGAGTTGGGTGAAGACCAAGGCGATGATGGCCTCACACAGTTCAACAGCCCGTCGACACTGTTCTCGACAGTGGTTGATGGCGCCATCTTCGGCAACGTCATCGGCCTGACTGTGAATGATGAAGGCACCGCCACCGCAATTTTCGACAATGGCCTTACCCAGGATATCTACAAAATTGCACTGGCCGTGTTCCCCAACGAAGATGGCCTCACGCGCCTGCAGTCAAACAACTTCGGAGTGTCTGACAGCTCTGGCAGTTTGACCTTGGTGGAAGCCGGCAGTGGCGGCAGTGGTACGGTCGAGCCTGGAACGCTGGAATCCTCTACCGTGGATTTGGCGGAAGAATTCTCTGACCTCATCGTGACGCAACGGGCATATTCAGCCTCGACGAAGGTGATTACGACCACCGATGAGATGCTCACAGAGCTGAATTCGATTAAACGGTAATAGGCTGACTTAAACGAACGATAGGGCGGCTCTAAGATGGTAACGTTTGCAGGCCGCCCACCTTTCCAAAACATTGATATTACGTCTATTTTTGGAACAATTGATTGGAAAATTTGGGTTCTGTTTACCCCAGCTTTTAGGCGTTTTTTAAAGTGCGGTGTGTACAGTCCAATCAGTAGCAGGGTTATCTGAGCGCGTGGAACAATGAAAGAAAATCAAACATTCGTACCCCACCAAGTAATTGGTCCGACAGGCGAGGTTCTCACGCTTGACGACTTGCCGCCACCATCAACGCGGCGCTGGGTGGTTCGCCGCAAAGCGGAAGTCGTAGCAGCGGTTCGCGGCGGCCTTCTCACGCTGGAAGAAGCGTGCGAGCGCTATACCCTTTCAGTGGAAGAATTTGTTGGATGGCAGCGCGCGATTGAAGCCGATGGCCTTCCTGGGCTTAAAGTGACATGTGAAAAAAACCGCCGCACACAGCGCTCACGTTACGACGCTGAATAGGCTGAAACGCTAAACCGGCAAAAATTTCACCCTGGCTAGGAAAAACCTGCCTAGCCTTAACCCCTTTTTCACCACGTCCCCCCTAGCGTGTCTTTCTACACAGGCCGCAGCGCATTTTCTCATGCGTTGCTTGTTGCAGAGAGAGTGTCAGCGCAGTGGACGGTTTATCCCAACTCGTCAAAAATTTAGGACCAGCCCGTCTCGCCGCCATGGCGATTGTTATCGGCGGCATGGTGGTCTTTTTTGCCTTTATATCATCGCGCCTCACGCACGCACCGCAAGGCATCTTATTCACTGACCTTGAAATGTCTGAAGCCGCTGAAATTACCGAGCGGCTGACAACGATGAAGGTGCCGTTCAAACTCAGCAGCGACGGCAGAACGATCTTCGCCCCTACCGACCAACTGCCCACGTTGAGGTTGCAATTCGCCTCCGAAGGCATTGGCGGCGGTGTGGGATATGAGTTGCTGGACCGGCAAGACGCGCTGGGCAGCACATCCTTTATGCAACAAGTCAACCATCGCCGCGCGATTGAAGGCGAGCTTGCCCGCACCATTCAAGCCATCAATACCGTACGCGAAGCACGCGTTCACTTGGTCATGCCCGAGCGCGCCTTGTTTGCGCAGGAACAAACCGAGCCAAGCGCCTCAGTAGTTTTACGCACGAAAGCTGGCCGGCTAGGTATTGAGCAGGTGCACGCTATTCGCCAATTGGTGGCCGCTTCGGTCGCAGGCCTGCCGCCTGAGCGCATATCTATTGTTGACCAATTTGGCAGCTTGCTTGCGCGCATTAATGAAAACAGCGACAGCGCTAATCTCACCGACATGTTGGAACGCCAAACGGCCATGCAAACCGCGCTGGAACGGCAAGTGGAAACACTTTTAGAGCGCACTGTCGGTCCAGGCCGTGTTCGCGCGGAAGTTGCTGTGCGGCTGAATAACGAACGCGTCTCAACCCAGTCAGAAGTCTTTGACCCTGAAGCTCAAGTGGTGGTCTCTACCAGCATCACCGAGCGCGCAAGCTCAGAATCCGAAACCGAAGGCGGCGATGTATCTGTTGCCAACAACCTCCCAGACGGTGCAGCCGGCGCAGCAGATGGCGCTGAGGCCAACAGCAACGAAACGCAAGAAACCACCAACTTTCAAAACTCGCGCACGCAAACAACCCGCGTGAAGGAAATTGGCTCAGTTGAGCGCATTTCCGTAGCCGTTTTGGTAGATGGCACCTACGCCGATGGGGGCGATGACTCGCAAGTTTACTCGCCGCGCTCTGCGGAAGACTTGGCGCAGCTCGAGCGTCTGGTCAAAAGCGCAATCGGCTTTGACGAAAGCCGCGGCGATACCATTGAAATCGCTTCCATGCAGTTCACCAGCCAAGCGATTGATGGGGAAATACCCGAAGCGAAAAGCGTCTTTGGTCTTGATTTGAGCGCCTTTGAGCGTACCGCCGAAATCGGCGTCTTGGGTATTGTTTCCATCCTAGTTCTCCTTTTGGTTGTACGCCCAATTATCAAGAAAGTGATTGAGGCGGCCCCCATCCAACAGGAAGCGCCCGCGCCGGCAGCCCAGCTGGCCATGGAAGAGCGCCCGGCCCTGCCAAGCCCTGACGCCCCGGAGATTACGCCAGAACTCCTCGCCAAAGCGGCGGAAGGCGATGATGAGGCGGCGGAGATTATTGCAGCTGCGCGCCTGGAATCGGAATCGCAGGTCAAAAAACTCGGCATTGATGCAGAGATTGACGTCGCACAAGTCGAAGGCCGGCTTAAGGGCTCAGTCTTGAAAAAGGTCGGCGGCATCATCGACAAACATCCCGACGAATCCGCCGCCATTGTGCGCCAATGGCTGCACGGCACATGACCCATAGAGCACGCATAAAAATGGAAAGCACATCACAATGAGTGTGGAAGTTACCCGCGTTTTACAGAACATGACGGGGCCTGAAAAAGCGGCCGCGATGATGCTCTCCCTGGGCGAAGAATTCGGGCGGCCCATTTGGGAGGCGCTGACGGATGAAGAGGTGCGTGAGCTGTCTTCCATCATGTCGGTGCTGGGCACCATTGACGCCCGTATTGTTGAAAAACTCTTCGTGGAGTTTGCGTCTAAAGTGTCAACGGTAGGGTCACTCAGCGGCTCTTATGAAACCACCGAAAAGCTGCTGCAACGTGTTCTGCCGCAAGACCGTGTTGGCACCATCATGGAAGAAATCCGCGGCCCGGCCGGCAGGACCATGTGGGACAAGCTCGGCAATGTGAACGAGATGGTCCTCGCGGCCTATTTAAAGAATGAATACCCGCAGACCGTCGCCGTGGTCTTGCAGAAAATCAAACCTGAGCATGCCGCACGCGTGCTGGCGGTTTTCCCAGAAGATTTTGCCATGGAAGTCGTCACCCGCATGCTGCGGATGGAATCCGTGCAAAAAGACATTCTTGATAAAGTCGAGCAGACCCTGCGCGTTGAGTTCATGAACAATCTGGCGCGCACGTCTCGCCGCGACAGCCACGAGACGATTGCTGAGATTTTCAACTATCTCGACCGTCAGACCGAAGCGAAGTTCCTGGGCAGCCTTGAAGAGCGCAGCCGCGATTCCGCGGAGCGTATTCGGGCCCTCATGTTCACCTTTGAAGACCTGGTCAAGCTGGACCCCAGCGGCGTTCAAACGTTGCTGCGCAATGTGGAAAAGGACCGTTTGGCTCTCAGCCTGAAGGGCGCGTCTGACACGCTGCGCGATTTGTTCTTCTCCAACATGTCTGAACGGGCCGCAAAGATTTTGCGCGAGGATATGGAGTCCATGGGACCCGTGCGCCTGCGCGATGTGGATGAGGCGCAAACAGCCATGGTCAGCAAAGCCAAGGACCTTGCCGAAGCGGGCGAGATCATCCTGTCCGACAACAAAGGCGATGATGAGCTGATTTACTAGGTCATGAGTGCTGCAAAGAAATATCAATTTGCCGAAGCCTTTGATGGCGGCAAGGCCAGCGAGACTGAGGCCGCGCTTGAAGCCGCTCAGGCTGAATGGGAGACGGCAGCGCAGCAGCGCGAGACGGCGGCTTTTGAGGCAGGCAAAGCAGAGGCCCTGCAATCCCTTGAAGCGCAGACTCTGGCGCAAGTCGAGGTGATGAAACAGCAGCTAGCCAGCTTGGCAGAAGAGCGAGCGGCCCTCACCCAAACCGTCTCCGATGCCGCGGTTGAATTGGCTGAGCTCGCCGCTTTGAAGATCGCAGATGTACTCATCGAGCGCGGCCCTGGCAGGCTTGTGGCGGAGACTGTGTTAAACGCGCTGCCCCTGGTGATTGGGGAAGCACGCATCGTCGTGCGTCTTGCCGAGCCGCTGGTGGAACACATCAAATCACGCATGGATGAAATGGCGCTTGAGGCTGGCTTTACCGGCAAAGTGGTCCTGCTGGGCGATGACCGCATTGCCCCGGGCGACTGCCGCATCGAATGGGCCAATGGCGGCATTGAACGCCGCGCTGAGGAGGTCAAGGCGGACATTCAAACCGCGATTAAGACCTGTTTGGCTGAGCATGACGGCGCAAGCCACCGCGAAGATATGGCGCCAGAGCCAACCGACACCACCGCATCAACCGAAGAACCAGAAGTGCGCAGTCCAAGCACAGATGAGGAAACTCAATGAGTGACGAGCAAGAAACCGAGCTGGAACCGACACAAGCACAGGAAGTCGAGCTTGACGACCTGAGCAGCGCTCCGGCCACCATTGATGAGCCAGACAGCCAAGCGCTGGATGCGCCGGACATGGAAGATGGCGATGACATTCATACCGGCCAGGAATTAGAGGCCGTCTTTGATGTTCCCGTCAATGTTCAAGCCGTCTTGGGCAAATCGGCTTTGGAGGTGAACCAACTCCTCAAGCTGTCTCCAGGCGCTGTGATTGAGCTGGACCGCAAGGTCGGTGAGGCCATCGATATCTACGTCAATGACCGCCTCGTCGCCCGCGGTGAGGTTGTTATGGTCGAAGATCATCTCGGCGTCACCATGACCGAAATCATCAAAGCACCGCGCAAATAAGGAAAAGGCCTCCGGGGGGACAGCTGACACCGCATGATTGCACTCTTTGGCATATTTCTCACCATCGCTGTGATGTTCGGCGCTGCCACGCTGAATGGCAGCCCAGCGACGTTTGTGAACACAGGCGGCCTGCTGATTGTCGTGGTCGGCACGATGACGGTGACGCTCGCTGGCTTTCACCGGCGTGAAATCATGCGGCTTCCCGGCGCGCTGGGCAGCGTCCTCTTCTCAAAGCGCATTGACCCGGCGCTTGCGGCCAATACCATTGTGCAACTGGCTCAAAAATCTCGCCGCGATGGGGCCTTGTCCCTGCAAACACTGCTCCCTAGCCTGGCCGCTGAACCCTATCTTCAGCGCGCCGTCTCCATGGTGGTTGATGGCATGTCAGCTGATGACATTACGGCCGTCCTAGCGCTGGAAAACGAGCGCGCGCATGCCAATGAACAATTGGTGCACGATGTCATGCAGCGTGCTGGGCAAACCGCGCCTGCCATGGGCCTGATTGGCACGCTGATCGGCCTTGTACAAATGCTCGGGCAATTGAATGATCCCAAGACGCTGGGCCCCGCCATCGCTGTGGCGCTGCTCACCACATTCTACGGTGCCTTGCTTGCTTATGTGGTTTTGCTGCCAATCGCTGGCCTTGCGCACCGCCAAGAACTGATGGGCCAGAAGCTCAACGCCATCTACGCCGCCGGCGCTAAATCAATGGCGCGGCGCGAGAACCCGAAAACCCTTCAACTCTCCCTGGAAGCGATTGTGCCTGAGAATTCGGCAACGCCAAAGGCCACCCCCACACCGGCCAAACGCAAGAAGGCCGCTTAACCCATGTTTAGTCACCCACACGCACAGAAACGAGCCTGATTATGCGCCTGTTAATCATCGGAAAACTCAGCGGCCAAATGTCCGAGGCCAGCCAAATCGCCATGTCCAATGGCGCGAAGGTGACGCATGCGGATGGCGCAACGCAGGGCCTTAACATCCTGCGTCTCAAAGGCGCGGACCTGATTATGATGGAAGTGGGCCTGGATATCGCCGGCTTCCTGCAGCAAATCCGCTCTGAACATATTTCAACGCCGCTCATTGCCTGCGGCATTGGCTCTGACCCCGACGCAGCCGTTGAAGCCATCCGCGCAGGCGCGCAGGAATATGTGCCGCTGCCGCCAGATGCTGCATTGATTGCTGCGGTCATCGAGTCCGTCGCCGATGACAGCCATCCCCTTATCTATTCTGACCCGGCCATGGACAATGTCATCAAGCTGGCAGACCAAATCGCCAAGTCCGATGCGTCCATCATGATTACCGGGGAAAGCGGGACAGGTAAGGAAATCATGGCGCGCTATGTGCACAAAAAGTCAGCGCGCTCCAATCGGCAGTTTGTAACCGTTAACTGCGCGGCAATTCCAGAAAACCTGCTCGAATCCGAACTCTTCGGCCACGAGAAAGGCGCGTTTACTGGCGCTGTGGCCCGCCGGGTTGGGAAGTTTGAGGAAGCCAATGGCGGCACCTTGCTGCTGGATGAAATCACCGAGATGGACCTGCGCCTGCAAGCCAAGCTGCTGCGCGCCATCCAAGAACGTGAGATTGACAGGGTGGGCGGCAATGCCCCGGTAAAAGTCGACATCCGCATTCTGGCGACGTCTAACCGCGACCTTCAGGATGAGGTCAAAAAAGGCAACTTCCGGGAAGATTTATGGTTCCGCCTCAATGTCGTGAACCTCGCCATCCCGCCGCTGCGGCAGCGCCCGGCAGACATCAAAGTGCTGGTGGGCCACTTCGCAGAGAAATATGCCAAATCCAATGGCTTCCCAGCCAAGCCAGTCGATGAGACGGCCATGCAAGCACTGCTCTCGCACCCTTGGCAGGGCAACGTGCGTGAGCTTGAGAACACGGTGCACCGTGCCGTTCTGCTCTCCACTGGCGACAGCATTGGCGCGAATGCAATTTTGCTTCCTGATGGCAGCCGCCCCGAACGTGCCGCAAGCGCAGCGCAAGCAGCGGAAGCTGTGGGTTCTACTGATGGCGCGACGACAGACGCTTTGGTGGGCCGCACCGTTGCCGATGTGGAGCGCGACCTGATTATTGATACGCTGCAGCATTGCCTGGGCAACCGCACGCATGCGGCCAACATTTTGGGCATCTCCATCCGGACCTTGCGCAACAAGCTCAACCAATACCAAACCGAAGGCGTTGCCGTCCCCGCCCCGGGCGAAGGCCAACGTGTGGGCTACGGACACTAAGAGCGTAACCCGTCCTTATGGCTGAAACGGCAACTCAAGAGGCAAGCGCACCCGCGCAGGCAAACGGCCCTGGCTTCAGCTTTGGCGGGCTGAAAGCGCTTTCAGGCTCGTCAGACATCATGATGGCCATTGGCGTGATGTGCATCATCTTGATGCTCATCGTGCCCATGCCGTCGTGGATGCTCGACTTTGCGCTAGCGACTTCCATCACCTTCTCGGTGATGATTTTGATGACCAGCTTGTTCATTGAAAAGCCGCTGCAGCTCTCCTCCTTCCCGACCATCCTGCTGATCGCCACCATGCTGCGGCTGGGGCTGAATATGGCATCCACACGCCTTATTCTGACCAGTGGTCATGAAGGGCCAAGCGCAGCAGGCGCTGTGATTGAAGCCTTTGGCGCCTTCCTTATGGGGGGGCAGGCCATTGTGGGCGTGACGATTTTTGCCATTCTGGTCATCGTCAACTTCATCGTGATTACCAAAGGCTCAGGCCGGATTGCCGAAGTTGCCGCGCGCTTCAGCTTGGACGCGATGCCTGGCAAGCAGATGGCGATTGATGCCGACTTATCCGCAGGCCTTATCAACGAAGAGCAAGCCCGCGACCGCCGGAAGGAACTCGAGAATGAGAGCACCTTCTACGGCGCCATGGACGGTGCCAGCAAGTTTGTACGCGGAGATGCCGTCGCAGGCCTCATGATTACCTTCGTCAACATCATCGTTGGCATCATCATTGGAACCACATCGCAAGGCCTCGATTTCTCCGGCGCCTTATCGACCTATACAATCCTCACCATCGGCGATGGTCTGGTCAGCCAGATCCCGGCCCTCATTGTGTCCACAGCTGCAGGCCTATTGGTCACCAAAGCTGGCACGGCCGGCAAGACAGACAAAGCCGTCTTCGGCCAGCTCTCCAGCTATCCCCGGGCCATGTATGTGTCCTCAGGCCTGCTGGGCGCCATTGGCCTTTTGCCGGGTCTGCCCATGCTGCCCTTCATTACTCTCTCAGCTGTCGTTGGCGGCGGCGCTTACTTGTTGCAGCAACATGCCCGGGAGATGGAAGAGAAGTCTCAGGCTGAAGCCGCAGAGAGCGCGCAGGCGCAAGCCGCCCCCAAAGAAGAGCCCATCAGTGCCAGCCTCGCCATGGACCCCATCCGCTTGGAGCTTGGTTATTCACTCATCAAGTTGGTGGATGATGACAGCGGCTTCCGGCTGACAGACCAAGTCAAAGCGCTGCGCAAAGAGCTCGCGCGCGAATTTGGCTTCATCATGCCATCCGTGCGCATTCTCGATAACTTCCAGCTGCAGCCGCAGGACTATCGCATCGTCATCCGTGAAACCGAAGTGGGCAAAGGCGAAGTGCGCCCTGGTAGCCTGCTGGTCATGGACCCCA
>JBCCDR010000083.1:0-9266 GCA_039030675.1 Pseudomonadota bacterium
CTCTACATCGGCGGCAATGAGACCACCACTTTTGCGCTCAGCTCGGGCCTATGGCTCATGCTGCGTGAACCATCGCTATATCAGCGCTTGCTTGACGCGCCCGATCAAATCCCAGCGTTTGTTGAAGAGGTGTTGCGGCTGGAAAGCCCAACCCAAGGTCTCTACCGGGTGACCACGCGCGCAGTGGAGATGCACGGCGTTGATATCCCCAAGGGCGCGCTGGTGCATATGCGCTATGGCGCGGCCAATCGCGACCCGGATGAATATAGCTGCCCGCACGCGCCAGACCTGGGCCGCAAAAACCTCAAGCGGCACATGGCCTTCAGCCAAGGCCCGCACACCTGCCCTGGCGCTGATCTCTCGCGCCTTGAGCAGCGCATTTGTTTCACCAAGCTGTTGGAACAGCTGGAAAATTTACAGCTCGCACCGGGTAAAAACGATTTTCAGCATCTGCCCGGTTTCGTGCTGCGTGCGCTGAAGGCCTTGCACATCACTTACGGCGCCAAAGCCTAGCGCGCTGGGAATTTGCAAAAAACGATTAGTTTCGTAATACTAGACCAAAGTTTATAGCGCCTATAAAGCGCGCCTTTGGGGGAGTTTCGCCATGCTCGCATGGCCGCTCATAGCGATCACTGCGTTTTATGTAGCGGTCTTGTTCTGGGTCGCACACCGGGCTGACCACGCCGGCGCCGTTGGCACGCGCAGGCGCTCGGTTTGGGTTTTCGGCCTGTCTCTCGGCGTTTACTGCACCAGCTGGACCTACTATGGCGCCGTGGGCACAGCCGCGTCCTCCGGCTGGGACTTCCTCCCCATCTATCTCGGGCCTTTTCTGATCGTCATCTTCGGAGGGCGTTTGCTGGCGCGCCTGGTGAAAACGGGCAAGACGCATCACATCGCCTCCATTGCTGATTTCATCGCCTCGCGCTACGGCAAGAGCCAGCGCTTGGGCGCAGCGGTCACGCTGATCGCAGCCATTGGCGCGCTGCCCTATATCGCCCTGCAGCTTAAATCCATTGCCATGACCTATACGGTGCTCACTGGCACGCCCGACAGCCCATCCGCCCAAAATGATTTGGTGCTCATTATTGCAGCCCTCCTCGCCGTCTTCGCCATCGTCTTTGGCACGCGCCATAGCGATGTAACCCAGCCCAATCGCGGCATGGTCCTGGCGATTGTTGTGGAAGCAGCCTTCAAGCTGGCGGCCCTGCTTGCCATCGGCATCCTCGCAGTCTTCTTGGTGAAGAGTGTAAGCGCTCCAGGAGCGTCAGACCTTTTGACCAGCCAAGCCATGGAGCAACGCTTTTCCGTGGGCGGCCTGGATGCGCGCTTCGTATCCCTCACGCTCTTATCCATGGGCGCTGTTCTGTGCTTGCCGCGCCAATTCCACATGCTGGTCGTGGAAGCGACAGACCCCCAAGCGCTCAAAGGCGCGCGGTGGGTGTTCGCTGGCTACCTCTTGCTCACAGCCTTGGTGGTCTTGCCCATCACGGCCGCGGGCCTGGCCGTCTTGCCGGCCGGCACGGCGCCTGATTTGTTTGTCCTTCTTTTGCCGCTGGAAAGTGGTCACCAGGCCCTTGCGGTCATCACGTATTTGGGCGGCTTTGCGGCCGCCACAGGCATGGTGATTGTGAGCTCGGTCGCGCTCAGTATCATGGTCACCAATGACCTGGTGCTGCCCATCATGCTCTCCCGGCGCAGCAGCACCGAGCGCACATTAGCCACCTCCCAGCGCTATATTCGCCGCGTTGCCATCGCCATGCTGCTAGGCCTTGCCTATGGCTTTCACCGCCTGGTCACAGAAGAGCAAACACTCGCCGCGCTGGGCATTTTATCCTTTGCGGCAGCCATTCAGTTTCTGCCTGCCTTGGTCGGCGGCCTGTATTGGGCGCGCGGCAACAAACGCGGCGTCCTTGCTGGCCTCATATGTGGGTTTGCAGCGTGGCTGTTTACGCTGGTGCTGCCAGCGCTGGCGCCCGTTGCGCCCTGGGCTGGACATATTCAAACCAGCGGCCTGTTTGGCGTGGCTTGGTTGCAGCCAGAAGCGCTGTTCGGCGCGGAGCTCTTCGACCCGCTCACCCACGGCCTGATCTGGAGCTTAGGCGCGAACGCGGCGGCCTTCATCGGCGTGTCTCTCCTCAGCCGGCAGGACGGGCTTGACCTCATCCAAGCCAGCGCCTTCACAGGCATAGCGCCGAAAAAGCAAGACGCGGCCTTCGAGACATCCGCCCGCGTTAAAGACTTAAAGGCGCTTTTGGTCCGCACCATGGGAGAAGACCGCGCCAATGAGGCCTTCAACGCCTATGAATTGCTACATGGTGTGCGCTTGTCTGAGCGAGACGTCCTTACCCCCGCGCTCATCACATTTGGGGAAAGCCAGCTGACTCGCGTGTTGGGTGCAGCCTCCTCGCGGCTCCTCTTGCAAAGCGTTTTGACGGGGTCGAGCATCAAGCCCGAAGATGTGGTCACGCTGCTCGATGAAACCTCCCAAACCCTGGAATTTAACCGTGAGCTCCTACAAGCCACGCTGGAAAACATGGTGCACGGCGTCTGCGTGGTCGACAAAGACATGCGCATCGCCGCTTGGAACACGCCGTATGTGGAGCTGTTCCATTATCCGAGTGACCTGGTGCAGGTGGGCCGGCCCATTGCCGACATCATTCGCTACAATGCCGAGCAAGGCACCTGGCCGGATGAGGACACCGAGACGATTGTCAAACGGCGCGTGGGCTATATGCGCGCTGGCAATCCGCATGATTTCTCGCGCAATCATTTCGACGGTCGCCACATCGAAATTCAAGGCAGACCCATGCCGGGCGGTGGGTATCTGACGACCTATATGGATGTGAGTGACCGCGTCGCTGCCGAAACCGCGTTGAAAGTCACCAATGAAACGCTGGAAGAACGCGTGAGCGAACGCACGGCAGAGCTGGAAGGGCTGAATACCAAGCTAGAGGAAGCAACCGCGTCGAAAACGCGCTTTTTAGCCGCTGCGAGCCACGACCTGTTGCAACCGCTGAATGCAGCGCGGCTCTTCACATCAGCGCTGGGCGAAGAGTTTGGGGACGATGAAACAGCGAAACGCATTCTGCTGGACAAAGTGGATAAGTCGATTGCCTCAGCCGATACCTTGCTCAAAACGCTGCTCAACATCTCCAAATTAGATGCTGGCGGCATTGAGCCGCGCCCGACACGTTTTGCCCTTGCAGGCCTGCTTGAAGAGTTGTCCGATGAGTTTTCCGTCATTGCCGCGGACAAAGGCCTCGCGCTGCGGCTTGCAGACACGACACTGACCGCGCACTCAGACCGCGGCTTGCTGCGCAGTGTGCTGCAAAACTTCATCTCCAACGCCGTGCGCTACACCAAGAGCGGCAAGGTCCTCATCGGCTGCCGACGCCGCGGCGCGGACATTGCCATCCAGGTCTATGATACCGGGCCTGGCATACCGATGCATGAGCAGCGCAAGATTTTTGAGGAATTCCACCAGGTCCGGCAGGAAGGCGAAAATCAGCGCGAAGGGCTGGGCTTGGGCCTCGCCATCGTGCGCCGCATTGCCGGCCTGCTTGGCCATCCGATTGCGCTCACATCCGTGTATGACAAGGGCAGCATCTTTGAAATCCGCGTGCCGCGCGCCGCGCAGATGTCGGCCGTGAGCAAGCCAGCGCCAAAAGCACCGGGCGATATCGGCCCTCTGACAGTGCTGTGCGTGGATAACGACCACACCATCCTGTCAGCGTCCACAGCCCTGCTCAACCGCTGGGGGTGCCAGACGCGCACAGTCGCCACGGCCCAGGAGCTGGAGACCGAATGCGCGCTTGGCTCACCGCCTGATCTCATTTTGCTGGATTATCAGCTGGACGATGACGTCACCGGCTTTGACTATCTTGACCGCTTGGAAGAGGCATGGGCCGGCTGCTCCCCCCCAGTGATCATGATGACAGCAGCCCAAAATGAGGGCATGCAGCGCGAAGCGGCACGGCGCGGCATTCGCGTTCTGGCCAAGCCCATCGCGCCTGCTCAATTGCGCGCGCTGATGCGCCAGCTGTGCCAACCAAGCACGCAGCCACGCGCGCTGGACCAAGCGCAAGCAAGCTAATCGGGAACGGGCGCGCTGCGCACCTTGTTGCCAAAGCCAAGCCCCACATGACCGGCAATATGCCCCTTTGGCTTGAGAGCGGCTTGGTCTTCCATGAGACGCGGGAGAGCCTCTCTAAAATCGAGCCGGGGATAGGCTTCTAGAACCTCATGCAAAAGGATTGGCGGCACGTCGTGTAGCTTAATCCCAAGGACGTCTACACCAGCGCCGAAATGAATCAGGGCTATGGCAGGGCCTTCTTTATGAGCTGCCCCAACAGCGGCGTGGCGGGCGATGCCATTGTGAACATCCGCCGCTTTCTCGGCTGGAAGGCCATGGCCACAGCAAAAGCTATGGGCCGCTGCCGCGCCCACATATTCAAACGAGCCCGGCTTCTCAGCATAATCAGGCGTCAGGCCCACATCGTGCATGATGGCGGTGAGCGCAAAGACTTCCCGGTCCACCTTGATGCCGCAGCGCTTGCCGATGATCGCGCCAAAGGCATGCGAGCGCAGACAGTGATTGAGCAGCATGGGGCTCGAAATCTCGGTTACCCACGCCAGAGCATCTTTAACAATCTGGCTGTCGGGCAGCGCATAGTCTGCGCTGACAGCGTCTTGCAGTTTGCGCAGCCCTATTCGGGTCGCAAGCTTCTCTGCTGCCATGCGCATGTCCATGCCGATGAAGTGCGGCAGCAGGAAGCAAGCGTGCGTCCGGCCCGGGTCTTGCGCTAAGTCTGTCATTTGGCGTCCGGCCGGAGGGCCGCATGCTCTTCAAAAAGCTGCCCTTCCTGCGCAAACGCAGCAGAAACCGCCGGCCGCGCCATAACACGCGCACGGTAGTCCACAAGATTGGGATAGGGCAAGAAATCCGTCTCTAGGAATGTCGCCCAGTTGAGGATGGTTGCCAAATACGCATCGGCTGGCGTGAAGCGCTCTCCCGCCACAAAGTCCCGATTGGCAAGGACGCCATCAATATAGGCCAGCTCGGCCGGCAACATGGAGAGCCCAAAGGCCTTCGCCTCTTGCGGCGCGTGCGGATTGAAGGCGGGGTAGAAGATTTTCTTGTGGAGCTCAGTCGACAAATAGGTCAGCCACTCCATGGCGGTGGCCCGTTCCGGCGATCCAGGCGGCGGCAATAAACCGGCGCCCGCATTGTCGTCCGCCAATGCCGCCATCACAGCAACGCCTTCGGTCAGAACACGGCCATCGTCGAAGACCAGCGCAGGCACTTTCCCTTTGGGATTGATATCGGTGTAGGTCTCGCCCGCCAGCGTTTGCTTGGTGCTCAATTGCACCCAGTCATACTCCAAGTCGACACCAAGCTCGCGCGCGACGATGTTGGATGCCAGTGCGCAAGAAAACGGCGCTCCATAGAGTTTCATGGCGAATGCTCCCCTCATTGATTAATATGCGGGATGGTATATAAAAGAGATCACGAGTCAATAAATTTATGCGAAACAGTATGAAAAGTGAGTCTCAGCCAAAAAGAGGGAGAGGTCGCCCGCGCGCTTTTGATGTAGAGGCCGCGCTGTCCTCAGCGGCGACGGTGTTCCATGCCAAGGGCTTTGACGCCACATCACTGGATGACCTGTCGGATGCCACAGGCCTCACGCGGCCCAGCCTCTATGCTGCCTTTGGTGATAAGGAGGCCTTCTACCTAGCCGCGCTGCGCCAAGTCACAGCCGATATGGAAGCCCATTTGGCAGAGGCCGTGGCCGCGCCTGGCACCCTGGAAGACAGCCTGCGCCGCTTCTACAGCGCCGCCATCGCGCGCTATGCAGAAGGCCCAGCAGGCGCATGCGGATGCATCATCATGACCACCGGCGTCGCCCGCGCGCCCAATTCAGAGGCTGTGCAAAGCTATGTGGCGCTGGTCTTGAAAGGCCTGGATGAGGCCATCTCCCAGCTCTACGCAAAGAAGTATAAGGGCGCTGCGGCTGAGCGAAAAAGCAAAGAATTGCTGGCTGTGAGTACGCTGCAAACGCTGTCCATCCGCGCGCGCGCTGGCGCTCAGCGTCCGGCTCTGGAGAGCATTGTTGAAGCTGTTCTGCCAGCGCTGGTTTAGGCTAAATGGCTCGGCAAAGGCGCTAGAGATGTTTTCGCGGCAACATGCGATCATGAAGGATACGCACGATCTCAATCCCGCTCTCGGTCGTGCGCAGATAGATGACATGACGCTCTGCGTGGACGTAGCGATATCCAGCACGGATATGCTCGCATGGTGCTGCCAAACCTGGCTTGTCGGCAAGAGCCTCAAAATGGACAACCAGTTGATCGATATACTTGTTGGCTTGCGCTATGGACCAAGTATCAGCGCTATAGTCCCAGATGCCTTCAAGATCAGCTTCAGCTCCTGGCGTTAGCGTATAGTCAGCCACCCCGCTTAGCCGCCATACGCGCCTTAAAGGCCGCGGCGTCAAATGGTCGGCCTGGCCCGGACTCTTCACCCGCGATTAACGCGGCACGGATTGCCGCGTCATGGCCACTGCGGCCTTGGTCAGCCCGGACCAGGGCGCGGATGTATTCGCTGTCAGTGGTGTATTGGCCGGCATCGATCTGGCGCTTGATCCAAGCATCCATTTCATCCGTCAAGGTGATGGTTTTGCGCACAGTGGTGGCCATATAGAGCCCCTTATAAACATACTATTGGTGCACTATAGCATACTTCTGGGCTTTGTAAGAGCCTTAGCGGCTTCGGTTTAAAGACTGCGCCCGCGTGCGCTGAAGCGTCTGCCTTGGTGTTTCGCCAAAGCGGGCGGCGTATGCCTTGGAAAACCGCCCCAGATGCCCAAAGCCCCAGGCAAGGCCCACATCAGTAACGGAAGCATCGCGGTTTTGGCTTAAGTCGTCATAGGCCCTGTCCAGCCGTCGCAAGCGCCACCAGGTCATGGGGGCAAGAGCGTGGGCGCTTCTGAAGAGCTGCGTTAAGCGCGAGGCTGAGACGCCGGAGGCTTGCGCGACTGCATGCAAGGTCACCGACTCCGTTAAATGGGCGAGCAGGAAGGTTTCTGCTCTGGCCAAGGCGCGTGGGCGTGATTTGGCGGTGCTGCGCGCTTCTTTGTGGTGGGGCATGAGGGCTTGGCGCAGTCCGGCAAAGAACAAGTCTTCGCCAAGGCGCGCGGCATCGCTGCCATCGCTCAGCAGCCCGCCGACAAAAGCTTCGCGCACCAGGTAGCCAAGCAAGCGGCCGAAATCAGCGCCGCTGCCTACCGATAGGTCGATGGAGATGCCCAGCGCTTCGGCATCGGCTATTTGGCTTGCGGCGGCCTCCAGCTCGCCCCCCAAGGCGCGCGCGCCTTGCGCTGAAAGGCGGGCGACCAGCAACATACAGTCTGCTGAGAAGCGCATGCGCACGGGCACGCCGGGCGCAATCAGGTGCGCTTGCTGCGCGCTGATGCGCAGGCTTTTGGCGCCGACCGTGAGGTCATAGCTGCCTTCCAGCGGCCATTGCAGGATAGAGAATTGCCCCAATTGGCCAGCGTTTAAGTCAATGACGCCGCCATAGCCGACCAGCGTGAACTCCAGGCGGCCTAAGCGCACATGCCCGACTTTGCCGTGGTAGCGCTGCCCGTCCAGAGGCGTCAGCACGAAGCTTTTGAGGTAGCGGGAGACCTGCGCTTGGACGATGCGCAAATCTTGCGACGCCACTTTCCATTGCACGCTCTCGAGCCAGTCCATGGCGTAAAATATAGCAGAACTGACCAAAGCTGCCAAAGGTGGATATTGCGTGGCGGCAGCTTTGGTAGCTGCGAAGGGTCCCTATCAACCAGTTGAGCACGCAATCATGAGCAATCCGACCCACAAGGTCCTTGGCGGCCGAGACGCTGTGAAAGTCTGCCTGGCGCAGATTTCGCCGGCCTATATGAACCGCGATGAAACCGCCAAGCGCGCCGTCGAAGCTATTGAAGAAGCCAGCAAAAACGGCGCTGAGCTCATCGTCTTTCCCGAAGTCTGGCTGGCCGGCTATCCCTATTGGACAGAAGGCTGGGAATCAGGCCTGCAGCAATGGGCGGGAGGACGCATCCGCTTCTTCGATGAGGCCGTCTTAGTGCCCAGCCCGGTGACCGACATGATTGGCCAAGCCGCAGCCAAGGCGAACATGTATGTGGTCGTCGGCTGCAATGAGATTGACCCGCGGCCCGGCTCGCAAACCATCTACAACACGCTGCTGTTCTTTGACCGCAATGGCGAGCTCATGGGCCGCCACCGCAAGCTCATGCCGACGTTCTCCGAGCGGCTCTATTGGGGCGAGGGCGATGGCTCAGACATCGCCGTCTACGACACCGATATCGGCCGCATTGGCGGGCTCATCTGCGGCGAAAACATCATCACGCCATTGCGTGCCGCCATGAGCGCCATGGGCGAGGATTTTCACGTGGCCGTCTTTCCAGGCTCCTTCGCGCTGCATACAGGGCCGCGGCTGGAAGAGTGGGACATGTCGGGCAACTTCTGGGGCCATTTCGTCACGCGCACGCATTCGCTGGAGGCTGGGTGCTTTACTCTGGCCGTCAGCGCGTATGTCGACCCGGAGGATGTGCCCGATGATTTTGCGCAGAAGGAGCACATGCACATCGATTACGCCCGCGGCGGCAGCCAGGTGGTCAATCCGCTGGGCGTGCCTATGGTGGGCCCCGTTGAAGGCAGCCAGCTCATTTATGCGACCTGCGAAGCTTGGATGATTAAAGCCACCAAGGCCATCGTAGACACTGGCGGGCATTATGGCCGGCCCGACGTGGTGCGCACCATCCTCAACCAGGACGGCCAATGGCATCTGGCAGGCGAAGCCTATCAGGGCGGCCCCATCAGCCGAGACGGCCTCAAGCGCGCCGCGGACCGCTACGAGATTGAAGAGGAAAAGGTCCAACAAGTCGCTGATGAGCGCAAATTGATGATTGGAAAAGAGTGATGTCACGCCCCAATACCCCCCCGAATTGGACGGCGCCTTTTGACGCCTATGAAGCCCGATATCTGGACGAGCAAAAGCATCTCGCCGTCGCCTATATTGGCGTGCAAGACCGCGGCGGAGATGGCGCCGGCTCAGCTGCAGCAGCCCGCGCCCTCCTCGATGGTGACGATGGCCCGCGCATTGTCGAGCAAGGTTGGTCCAATGACGTCGCCGGCGCCCACACTAAGATTTTGCTGGCTTATTGGCGTGATGCAGAGGCATTCGCGCGCTGGCGCGGAAGCAAAAC
>JBCCDR010000084.1:0-9196 GCA_039030675.1 Pseudomonadota bacterium
ATTTCCGGCTCTACCTTTGAGATCAAAGACATCTTGATCCGCGGCGGGGAAGGGGAAGTGCAGCTGCGCACCGACAGTTCCGTCACCGCCGCGCTGTCGCTTCTCAATTCGGGGAACTACGCTGATGCCGACCTTAAGTCCGCGCTGAAAGAGGCAACGTGCGGCAAGGTTGCTGACGTTATCTATGAGCCTGTCGGCGGGGACTATTGCGAGCCGGCCTTCCGCGCCATTGGGTGGAAGGGGCGCTATTTGGTGATTGGCTTTGTCGCTGGCATCCCAAAAATCCCAACCAACTTAGCGCTGCTGAAAGGCGCGGAAATTGTCGGCGTGTTCTGGGGCGGCTTTACCCAGCGTGAGGCCGAGCTGAATGTGCAGAACACGATGGAACTGCTCCAGCTTTACGCCCAAGGCAAAATCAAGCCGCACATCTCCGAGCACTTTCCATTAGACAAAGCGCCTGAGGCCATTGCGCACCTCAGCGCGCGCAAGGCTAAGGGCAAAGTCGTGGTGATGATGGACTAAACGCCTAGGACCTTCGGCAAGGCTTTGCAAAAACGCTCCACGTCCTCAAGCCGGCCCATGGAGACGCGGTTCCAGGCGGCATAGTCCATATATTGGCCGCGGATGTTGATATCGCTTTTCGCCAGCGCCTCTTTAACGGTATTTGCCTCTTGGCCTGTCTTGAAGAACACGAAATTCGTTTGCGAGGGTTTTGCCTCCACGCCCAGCGCTTTGAAGGTATCGAGCACCATCTCGCGGCCTTCTAAGACTTTCGCGCGCGACATGGCGAGAAACGCCTCGTCATTATAGCATCCAACGGCGGCAGCGATGCTCACTCCCGATAGCCAGGACATCTTAGAAAAGCGCAGTTTTTTTGTCACCTCAGGCGCGGCGATGACATAGCCAACGCGGATCCCCGCCATGCCGTAAATTTTAGAGAAGGTGCGCGCCACAAGCACGTTTTGCCCGGCACTCACCAAATCAATGCAGCTATTGGCCTCGCCGCCATTAGTCAGCTCCATATACGCTTCGTCCACGACCACAGTGGTCTTGGCAGCCATGCGGGTGACGGCGGCTTTAAGCGCGGCGGGGGCTTCTAAGATGCCGGTCGGATTGTTGGGGTTGCAAAGGAAAACACAGCCTGTCGCCTCGCTCACATTGCTTTCGAGTGACGCTAAATCGACGCTAAGGTCGGCGTTCATCGGCGCGCGAGCGATCTCCGTGACACCCATATATCTCGCGTAGATGGGCGCGGCATCGAAAAAGAGGCGTGGGCCAAGGATTGAGCCCTTCTGGCCATACATCATCGCAATGGCCGCCAGTGCTTCGGCCGAGCCATGGGAGATGGTGATATAATCGCTGGTGAGCCCATGGCGCTCGGCGATCATAGACCGCAGCGTCTTGACGGCGTCATCGGCGTAATAGGCACCTTTCTTTGCGGCGTACTCCATGCCTTTGATGGCTGATGGCGCTGGGCCGTAGGGGTTTTCATTGCTGTGCAGCCGCGCTTCTCCAGCGACCGGGCCGATGAGTTCCGTTGACGAAAATGCAGCGGGAAAAGCGCCGATCTCTTCGGCCTCGCGCGCACAGGCCGCGGCGACAAGTGGCGTGCTGGCAGCGCCCAGCAACATGGCGCGGCGCGATGATTTAAGGGCCATAGGTCCTCTCCTGATGCCTCGTCTTTTGTCTCACCTTCAATCGCAAACGGCCTATACGTCAAGGCTTGCATAACTTAGGACGGTTGCCCTATCTTTTGGCGTATCAGGGGAGATACCATGGATAAAGCTGATTACGCCAAACAAGACGCCACCGGACTTGCCGCTCTGATTGCCACAGGGGAGGTGAGTGCCGGGGAAGCGCAAAGCGCCGCTCTAGACGCCATTGCGGCTGTAAACCCGCAGCTTAACTGCGTTGTCGATGTCTTCGACGTGCCTGAAACGGCGTCCAGCGACGGGCCTTTTGCTGGCGTTCCCTTCCTTGCCAAAGACGCGATCATGCATATCAAAGGCCGCGTTCAAAAGCTGGGGTCGCGTGCCCTGGCGGCGCTTGATATGCCCGATGCGCAAAGCTCCACTTTGTTTGAGCGCTTTCAAAAGGCTGGATTGGTTACGCTTGGGCTGACTTCAACGCCGGAGTTTGCCTTTAACGCAGCGGTGGAGGCTGTTGTCTATGGGCCGCCCACGCGCAATCCTTATAACCCCGCGCTCTAGCCAGGCGGGTCGTCCGGCGGGGCCGCGGCCGCCGTTGCCGCTGGTATTGTGCCGGTTGCGCACGCCAATGATGGGGGCGGTTCTATTCGCATTCCAGCTTCTAATTGCGGTCTCTATGGCCTTAAGCCAACACGCGGGCGCACGCCCATCGGTCCGCATTATAGCTTGCCGCTGTTTGGTATGGGGATTGAGTTTGCCGTGACCAAAACGGTGCGGGATGCGGCTGCTCTGCTGGATGCTGTGGAGGGTCCAGAGCTTGGCGCGATGTTCGACATTCCGCGGCCAGAGCGACCCTATGCGGAGGCCATAGAAGCGGCAATGACTCCTAAGCGTATCGCCTTGTCCTTTTCGCTACCAGGCACGCCGGAGGTAGATCCCTTTGTCCGCAAAGCGCTGGAAGACACAGCCGCATATCTCAGCGCGCAGGGGCATGAGATTGTTGAGGCAGCACCAGACTTTGATGCGGGGGCCTTTCATGATGCCAATTGTTTAGCCTGGTCGTGTTTCTGCGCATCGGTACTGGACGCGGTGTGCGCCGCGCCTGGCATTGACCCCACAAATGCGTTCTTTGAAGAGGCAAGCTTGAAAGTTGCGGACTATGGCCGCAGCGCTTCGGGCACCCAGCTGCTGGGCGTGTTTGATGTGATCAACGCCGTCAGCCGCAGCCTGGGCACATTCATGGCTGATTATGACGCGTTTTTATTGCCGCTGCGGCGCGGGCAGCCGCAAGCGATTGGCGCCATTGACCAAAATGATGCCAAGCATGACGCGCGCAGTTTTTACGATGCCATTTTTGATATCTACCCGTTTACTGCGCTGTTCAACATGACGGGACAACCTGCCTTATCGCTGCCTGTGGGCGATTATGAGGGTGTGCCCATTCCGGTCCAGCTCGCAGGCCCAATGGGACGCGAAGACACCTTGCTGGCCCTTGCCCGTCAGTTGGAACGCGATGGCCAAAGTGGCTTCATGGAGCCGCAGATCTGGGCTGGATAGGGCTCTGCCATATTTTCTGCTGCGCGCGCCAATCCCCACAACCCGAGATGTTGCATAAACGCCATGACACCGGATGAGAATCTTTGAAGGTTAATATTGGACGCTTGACCTAAGTAAAAACCCGTGGCAGCGTTTCCCGATCGAGTGGTCGACAAATGATCGCGGACGAGCCAGGGGGAAACACGTCATCATGGTCAAATCGAGTTTTGCATCCAAAAGCTTTCGAGCAACGGCTTTAGCCAGTGCCGCGAGTGTCAGTCTCGCTGCGCCCGCTGCCGCGCAGCTTGAAGAGATTTTCGTTCAAGCGCAGAAGCGGACCCAGAACATCCAGGACTTGGCGATTTCCGTCTCTGCCTTTGATGGTGACGATATCTTCAATTTAGGCAATGACATCGGCGCCCTGGCCGGCCAGGTGCCCAACGTTGAATCCTATGGGAATGGCACGTTCATTCAGGCGTTCTTCATTCGCGGCATTGGTCTCAACGAGTTCGCCGGTAACTTCAACTCGCCCGTCGCTATCCATTCCGACGAGGTCTACATCTCCAAAAACTGGCAAGCGGCACGGCCGGTCTTTGATATTGGCCGTATTGAGGTGCTCAAAGGCCCGCAAGGCACCGTCTTTGGCCGCAATACCACGGGCGGTGCGGTCAACTATTACACCGCCGAGCCAACTGATGAATTTGAGGCCTTTGTCCGCGGCGAGTTCGACAGCCATGAGCGCTTTAATGTGCAAGGCGCGGTTTCAGGAGAGCTGGCAGAAAATCTGACTGGCCGCTTCTCCTTCTTCTCCTCCGGCGGCTCGGGCGGCCCGCAATTTAACCTGTTCACCAATGATGAATGGGGCGCGACCAAGCTTCATGAGTTCCGCGGCCAGCTGGCCTGGGATGGCGGCGACACCCGCGTGCGCCTGCTGGCCCATGGCGGCGTCGATAACACCGAGACCATGCTCTATAAGGGCCCTGGCATCTTCAATACGGCAGCGCCTGGCTTCTGCCCAGAAGCGCTTGCGGGTGAGGTAAGCTTTGCGCCCGATACCTGTACCAAATTCAATGGCATCGCAGCGCTCAATGGCATGCCTGAGCTGGAGACCGAACCCGCCGACCTGTTCACCGTCAACAATGATTATCCCGGCCGCAAAAACGATAGCTTCTATGGCGGCTATCTGCGCGTGGAACACGACATCGGCGAGATCACGGTCACATCTATCACGGCCTTCGAGCATTACACCCGCGACCACCGCGAAGATTCTGACTCGACGCCCATCGCGTCCACCAACACGGATTTCTTCAACCAGATTGACCAGTTCACGCAGGAGCTTCGCGCTGGCGGCACGGTCATGGACGACCGGCTTGCCTTTGTGGTGGGCGGTTTCTTCCAGTCTGACAGCCTCGAGCAAGTTGATGGCGCCAATCTATCCGAAGCGCCTTTTAATTTGCCGCCTGTAAACGCTGGGCTGCCGCCACGTCTGCAAAGCCAGTTTGATCAGGACGTGCGCTCTTACGCTCTCTTTGCCAATGCTGATTTTGAAGTCACCGAACAGCTCACAGCGACCTTCGGCGCGCGCTATACGCGTGAGGTCACTGAGGTCGATGGCACCACAAGCGCTGCCCTGAACGATGTGTCTGGCAAACGCGATTTGCCGGCGACCACGTTGGCTGTCATCGACGCCATCAATGACAACACCAGCGCCGCCAACCCCACGGCATCGGGCATCATCAGCAACCGCTATGTGGACAATGCCTTTAACTGGAAGGTGGGCCTCAGCTATGAGCCGGTTGATACCACGCTGCTCTATGTGAATGCTCAGACCGGCTTCCGCACTGGCGGCTATTCGGTGCCCTTTGGCGGCGTTGCTGTGGAATATGAAGATGAGCGCGTCTTGGCCATTGAGGCAGGCGTGAAATCCCGCTTCTTGGAAGACAAGGTCCAAATCAATGCTGCAGTCTTCCGCACGCGCACCAAAGACGCGCAGGTTAATGTGGATGATGAGCTGTCTCCCTTGGTGCCCATCACGCGCAACATTCCTGAGATCGTCACCTGGGGCGCGGAAGCAGAGCTTACCGCTGCGCCCAATGAGTATCTGACGGCCACCTTCGGCATTGCGTGGCTGGACAGTGAAGTCACCGATGCAGGTGGCCAGACCGTCACGACCATTGCGTTGGCGCCCACGCCTCTGCAAGGCAACTCGCCGGTGAATGCGCCTGAATGGCAACTCAATGGCCGACTGGACTACGTCTATCCGCTTGAAGCACAAGGCCTGGCCATCCTCGCCAGTGCGGATGCCCGCTGGACAGATGATCGCTTCTTAGAAATCACCAACCAGCCAGTGGATGCGGCGCCGAGCTATTTTGTGGCCAATGCCCGGGTTGGCCTTGGCGACATTGATGGCCAGTGGAACGTCATTGCCTATGTCCGCAACCTCACCAATGAGGCCTATCTCACCTATATCAACAACCTTCCCGGCGTCGGCTTTAAGCTTGATATCTTCGGTGAGCGGCGCACATGGGGCGTTGCAGCGACTTATAATTTCTAGCACATGGTAGCATGATCAAAGACAAGAATGAGGCCCTTTTGCGCCACGAAGCCTTGCACATGGCCTCATTCTTGATGCGCAGCGTGGATACCGAGCTGCTGGAAAGCCAGGCCATAAAGCAGAACGAAGCCTGGCTCGCGCTGGCACAGACAGCCCATCAGGCGTTGTTTGACCTCTATCAGTCAATGGGCGCCGCTGCGGTTACTGACCCGCCACAAAAAGAGCGTTAGCGCATAGTTTCTGCACAGCGCAGCGTTGCAGCGTGCCGCGCTCTGTCGTAGCGTTTTGCTGTGTCAGGGATTGCGAAGGGCTGCAGCGTGCCAGTCAAAACCATAGCGATCATAGGCGCAGGCTTTGCTGGTCTGTCGACCGCGAAGCTCCTGCGCGATCACGGGTATCACGTCACCGTTTTTGAAAAAGAGCCCGATGTGGGCGGGGTCTGGGCCGCCTCTCGGCGCTATCCGGGGCTGACGACGCAAAACCCGCGTGATACCTATAATCTCTCCGACTTCCCAATGCCGCGCAGCTATCCAGAATGGCCCTCAGGCGCGCAAATGCAGGCGTATTTTGAAAGCTATGTGGCGCATTTTGAGCTCGGCCCGCTGCTGCGCCTGTCCACCGCAGTCACCGCTGCAGAGCCGTTGGCCAGCGGTGAGGGCTGGCGCGTCACTTTTGAAAAAGCGCGCGCCCGCACGACCACGGATTTTGACTTTTTGGTGGTGTGCAATGGCATCTTCTCCCAGCCCTCTATTCCCGCTTTCAAAGGCGCTGAGGCATTTCAAGAGGCCGGCGGGGTGCTGTGTCATACCAGTGAGTTTACCGATCTCGAAAGCGCAAAGGGCAAGAACGTCCTGGTGATCGGCTATGGCAAATCCAGCTGCGACGCGGCCTTTGCCACGCTCGGAACGGCCGCATCGACGCGGGTCATCGCCCGTCATGTGATTTGGAAACTACCGCGTCATTTAGGCGGCGTCCTCAATTACAAGCACTTGATGCTCACGCGGCTGTCAGAAGGGCTGTTTGAATACATTCGCCTGCGCGGCTTTGATAAATACCTGCACGGGTCAGGCCGATGGCTGCGCAACCTGCTTCTTGGCAGTGTCGAAAGCGTTGTTGCGCGGCAGCTGAAACTGAAAAAGCGCGGGCTTCACCCTGGCACCCGCTTTGAAACCATCGCCCGGTCTACCGTCTCGCTGGTGACAGAAGGGTTTTACGAAGCCGTGGGCAATGGCAGCATCGTCGTTCACAAAAATGCTGAGATAACGGGCCTGCAGCCAGGCGAAGCCACCTTGTCGACGGGCGAGACTGTCCCGGCAGATATCATCGTCGCAGGCACTGGGTGGCATCAGATCACGCCCTTCTTTTCCTCAGACGTCATGGCCCAGATTGTCGATGGTGAGGGCAATTTCCGGCTCTATAACTCCATGCTACCACTCGACATGCCGCGTCTGGCCTTCAACGGGTATAACTCCTCCTTCTTCAGCCAACTCAACTGCGAAGTGGGCGCCTTTTGGCTGCTGAGCTATTTGAAGGGTGATGTGCCCTTGCCGGATAAAGACGCGGCCAACGCTGCCATTGATGCCCGCCTTGCCTGGATGAAGGCGCGCACAGATGGCAAGCATTCAAAGGGCACCAACATCATCCCCTTCTCTGTCCACCAGATTGATGAGTTGCTCGATGAGGTCGACCTCAACGTGTCAAAGGCCACAAAATTCAAACAATGGCTTATGGCCATAGATCCGCGCGATTATGCGCCGATCTATGGCAAGCTCAAAAAGCGGTACCCGGCTTAGGGTTGCGGATTTAAATACTCATCCAGCGTCATGCGCATGCGGCGGATGCGCACTTCCTGATAGTTGCCGAGCGTTTGACCCTTCTTGCGGCTGGCTTTGATGCCGCGGGTTTGTTGCAGCAAGTTGTCCACATCCTGCTCATAAATATAGGCGAGGAAGGGGTCTAAGGCCGCCACGGTTTCGAATTTATCATCAACGCCAAGATGCACGGGGTCAGGCGCGCGCGGCGGCGTTTGCCCCTCTGGCGTCATGCTCAGGAACATGAGATCGAAAATACAGGTGTCCATGTCGTCGCCATTGGGCCGGAAGCGATAGACCATGGGCAGCGCGACCCCTGGAAAGACGACAAAGTTGGGAAAGCAAAAATACTCAATTGAGTCCATCATTTCCGAGATGGAGACACCCGACAGGTCGACGCCCATCATCTCGCCGAGCTTGCCGCGCAAATGCTCAGCATAGACTTCCCTTGCGCTTTGTCCTTCCTCCAGCGAAAGACCCAAATCATCCCCGCCCAGCGCCTTTAAGATGGCTTTCTGAGACCGGTTGCCTTTCAAATGCGGGCTTGGATAGCCGATGGTGTGCACAAAGCGCGATGTATTGGGACCAAATACGTCATATTGCGCGTTAGCATCGCCGGCTGTCGGCAAGCCTTCCGGGTGCGTTGCAAGCACATGATAGGCTTCTAAGAACGCCTCCAGCGCTAGCTTCCAATTCGCTGGCAGGATTTTCTCCACATGCAGGCTGAGATGCCGCTTTTCCAACGGCCAATCAGTAAAGTGACGCGGCATGACTTCGAGATAGTCGTGCAATGGCTTTGGCTCATCGTCCATATTGATGAACACGAAACCGCCCCATTGGCCCACATGGATTTCATCCAGGCCAAAGCGCTCTTTCTCAATGTGCGGGAAGTCCCACTCGCACGGCACTTTCAAAAGCGCGCCATCATTGCCAAAAGTGAACCCATGGAAGGGGCAGCGCAATGTCTTGTCATTGGTCCGCGCGCCGCAGGGCTGCAGCTGCATACCCCGGTGCGGACAGGCGTTGATGAACGCTTTAATGCTGCTATCTTTCTGCCGAATGACGAGCACGGAGTGATAGCCGACATCATACACGATGCTATCGCCAGGGTCTGGGATATGCTCTTCCCGGCAGGCCATCTGCCAGGTTTTGGGCCACATCTTCTCCATTTCGGCCGTGTGATAGGCCGGGTCGATATAAGCGTCGTAGCTTAAGTCTGCATCGCCAAGGAATTCATAGGCTTCCTCGGTCAGCGCTGGTGGCGAGGCCGTGGGGTCGCCTAAGATAATATCCCGTGTTGATGGGCCGGGGCAGCGTGCATCGCCGGGTTTGACAGTCTCGTGTTTACCCATGGCTATATGGTCCTCAGTGTTTCGCGGTCGTAGGAGAAGTCGTCTGGTCCGTGAATGCCTTTCAGCGCTTCGGGTGTTTCGCGCATCCAAATGTCGTTTGCCGGCTCGGTTCGGCTGGTATCGTTCAGCTCCGTGCGGTGGGCGATTTTCCACACCCCATCGCGGCGCTCATAGCGGTCAATATACCGCCCCCAAATCAGGAAATCGCGGTCGAGTCCATGCTCTTCAATCCGGTGGAAGGCGCGGAAATAAATCTCACCAAAGGCAACATCGCCCTCCAGCTCAATGTGCATC
>JBCCDR010000085.1:0-9096 GCA_039030675.1 Pseudomonadota bacterium
CGGTGCCCAGGCCAGTGATGTTTCACACCACCGGCTGAGGAGGCTGCAGGCGCAGGCGACAGCAAATCAAGCACAGTCCATAAAACGGCACTAAATAACAGCAAAGCCATGGAAAGGTGGGCGGCAAGGCGATAGTGGCTCACCGCTGGCGCGTCCACCAACCCTGACTGGACCATGAACCAGCCAAGCGCCCCCTGCCCGCCGCCTAGTATGAGAAGCAGGACTAGCCGGGGCATCAACGCCGCCGGTATCCAGCGCTTGATGGCGAAGAAAAGCAGCGGCAGCGCAAAAGCAAGCCCAATGAAGCGGCCCAGATTGCGGTGCCAAAACTCCCAATGATAGATGGACTTGAAAGCCTCCAGGGACATACCGGCATTGACCTGGGTGTATTCCGGCGAGGTCTTGTATTTCTCAAATTCAACAAGCCAGTCGGCCTGGCTAAGCGGCGGGATAAAACCCGTTACGGGCCGCCACTCCACCATGGACAGGCCCGATTGCGTCAGCCGCGTTGCGCCGCCGACCACCACCATGATGAGGATGAGGACAGCGACCGCCCCGAGCCAAAGGCCAACAGCCGTGCGGTGCTTAGCATCTCGGCGTGCGTTGACTTCGGCAAAAACACGCGCTTCTTGTTGGAGTGCGTCGAACATAGCCAACGGCTTTAGAGCGCCATTTTACCGCCTGCAAGCGCCGAGATGCCACGGCGGCTATTTTGACCGGCCGGTGAGCTTCTCCGCTGTCCGCAAAGCGCCAAGACCCAGCATGGCGAGTACAAGCTCAAGCAGGTTGGACGATTCGATATTAGGCGGCACAACATCCAGGCCTTTCAGCACCACAATCCACTCAAAGATCGGATGGCCGATAAAGGACCAAAAGACGCCCAAACCGCAAATCCAACCAATGAACGGCCGCCAACCCGCCACAAAGATCGAGCGATGCGCGGCTTCAATCTTGTTGATTTCTGCCTGCAGCAAATGCGGCTCTTGCGCAATCTTAGTAAGCACAATCTGCGCATGAGCGCGCTCCTCATCAGACGTGAAGAGTTTGTCAAACACATTCCCAATGGCCGTGACAGCATCTGTCGCCGGGCGCGCAAAGAGGGAGCCAAGAATGCTCATGGCAGATGGCTCGCCAGCTCAAAATGCACCAGGTCATCAAAGCGGTTATCGCGGGTTTGAAAATCCCCATCCCAATCCCCGCCCCAGCGAATTGCGATGCCAAGCTGTTTCGCCGTTCCAAGCACAATACCGCCAAACAGATGAAAGCGGTCACGGTCGTCCCAATCAATGGGCCAGGGCGCGGCATCGATGGCCAGACTGGGCTGCGCATTATGCTTGCTTTGGGGCCAGCGGACCTTTGAGAGCCCGCGGGCATAAGCTGCTTCCTGCCGGTCGCGGCTGCGGTGGCCTTCTAAGATGGTGCAATCAACCTGCGTGATGACCGTGTGAAACAAGGTCTGCAGCCGCGCGTCGCAACTGCTGAGACGATGGAGCGATGTGGGGGAGAAATGTGCCATAGCCGCAAAAATACAGCGGCCACCTTTCTGTAGGACAGCGGCAAATGCACGGGGAAACAAGAATTTACCGTCACGCTGTGTTCACTTTCCGACCCAATGTCCGGTGAGCGTCTCTTCAAGCCAGGCAAGCAGATAGTATTGCACAACACCAAGGCCGGAAAGGACGAATAAGGCAGCGAAGACTTTGTCTGTCTGCAGCCGATTGGACGCTTCCAGCATGGTCCACGCTAGGCCACTTGCAGTGCCAGAACCAGCAACGAATTCAGCAACGACGGCGCCGATGAGCGCTAGACCAGCTGAGATTTTAAGGCCTGAGAGAAAAGCGGGCATGGTGGCGGGTAATTGCAAGTGCACGAAGGTCTGCCAGGTGCTGGCGCCGTAGAGGCGGAACACATCTTTCAAGTTCTTCTCGATGCCGCGCAGGCCTTGAATGAGTGTGGTGAGCAGTGGAAAGAACGCAACAAGCGTTGCGATGATAACCAGCGCTAAGTCCACATTGTCCAAACCGACCCAAATCATAATCAGCGGCGCGACGGCAATGATGGGCGTGACCTGTAAGACCACGGCATAGGGATAGAAGGTCAGCTCCAGCAGCCGAACCGCGGAGAATGCGAGTGCCAGGGCGAGAGAGAGCACAATGGCCACGGCAAGCGAAATCCATGTGATTTTAAGCGTATGGCCGGCTGCGGCTGCTAAATCGCTAAACGAGTCTATGAGGCTGGCGCCGATGGCCGTTGGTGCGGGGAGCACGAAGGCCTTGACCGAGAAAAGCGCGACGGCGCCTTCCCAAACCATCAGAAAAATGAGCGCAGCACCAAAGGGCGCGAGAAACCGGATCATGACGCCACCTCAAATGAAGCGGCCCGCAAAGCTGTGGACACCTCCGCACTGGCCTTCGCAAAGGCATCAGACTCGCGAAAATCGGCGCTGCGCTGGCCATCGCCATCGACGGTGATGTCAGTAGCGATACGGCCAGGGCGCGGCGTCATAACGAGGACGCGGTCGGAGATGAAGCAGGCTTCAAAAACGCTATGGGTAACGAACAAAACCGCCAGGCCGCGCGTTTTGGCAATGTCGCGCACCAGCTTTGCCAAGTCGAAACGCCTCAATTCATCCAGCGCGGCGAAAGGCTCATCCATCAGCATGACGTCCGGCTGCGAAACCAGCGCCCGGGCAATAGAGACACGCATGCGCATGCCGCCGGAGAGCTGTGAGGGAAAGGCTTGCGGCCTGTCTGCAAGGCCCACGCGCTCCAGCGCCTCTTCAACGCGGCTGCCGCCATCTGCGCCAGACAATCGCAAGGGAAGAGCCACATTCTTTTCAACTGTCAGCCAGGGCAGCAGAGCTGCATCCTGGAAGACGAAGGAAAGTGCTGCGGCCCCTCGAAGGGAGACCCTCCCCTTCGCAGCCGTTTCCAAGCCTGCAACCGTGCGCAGCACGCTGCTCTTCCCGCAGCCGGATGGTCCAACCAAAGTGACGATTTCACCGTCTGCCACGCTGAGCGAGACATCGCTGACCGCGTCAAAGCTGCCAAAGCGAATACCGACCTGATTGACGTCAACCAAAGGAGGCGTCACGGGGCCGCCTTTAAATACCGGCTGGTGATATACTTTTGGAGCGCAAGGTCGGGTTTATAGAGCCCCATGTCAGCGACTTGCGCGCGCAGTGTGAGCCAGCGCGTTCCGGTCATCCAGCCCACATCTTCCCAGCGCGCATCCCCTGATAAGACGATATCGTTCGCCCCCAACGCGCCGCGCGCATGGTCCAGCAGCGCCTGCGTCATTTCCCGGTTGTCTTTCAAAATCCGGGCGTGAGTCTTTGCTGGGTCACCCGTGAGATAGTCAAACCAGCCGCGCTGGCTGGCTTGCACCAAGGCCCGCACAGCTGCAGGGTTTTCCCGCGCCAAGTCGCCGGTCACAGCGACCATCGCCGCATAGCCTGTGTAGCCATTATCAGCCAGCAGGAAGGGAACGGGGGTCATGCCTGTTTGTGCAGCCGTAAAGGGTTCGCTGGTGATGTAGCCTTGCTGGGCAGCCTCTGGCGTGACGAGCCATGGGGCAAGCGAATAAGTGTATTTACGAATTTGGCTGTCAGAATAGCCAAAGCGGGCCTTGAGCCATTGCCAAAACGTCCCGACCGATGCATCGCCAACAAAAATCGGTTTGCCGCGCAAGCCCTCTAGCGATTGAACCCCGCTGGTGGAATGCACCATGAGGATTTGCGGGTCCTTCTGGAAGGCTGCCATCACAATCTGCACATCCGCGTCGAGCGCCGCCAGGTTCATGGCTTGAAAGGCGTTGGAAATCATAGCCGCATCGACTGCGCCAGCTGCGAGCAAGCGCGCTGGGTCGCTTTGCGGACCGCCCGCGCGCAGTTTGACCTTGATGCCGGCGGCATCATAGAGGCCCATCTCATCGGCATAATAGAACCCGCCCTGCTCGGCTTGCGGGCGCCAATCCATGAGGAAATCAATGGATTGGGCTGCCGCGAGGGGCGGGTACAGCCAGCCCATGATGAGACCGAACACAGCAAAAGAGCGCATCACCAGCCGCCTCCCCCACCGCCGCCGCCGCCACCGCCGGAGAAACCACCGCTGCTACCGAAGGCGCTGCCGCTAGAGCGCTGCGGCGGGCTGGAGGCGCGGGCCAGACTACCTGCAAATTGGCTGGCGATGAGACTGCTAAACCGGCCTGCTGCAAAGGGCCGCGTGCCGCCAGCATAGTACCAAAGCGGCCGGTAAGGCGCGACGCCGCCACTTTCAACCTGTGTCGCTTCTGAGAGCTGCTCTTCAAACAGCGTGCTCCATTCATGCTCCACATCAAGCGCGAGCGCATGGGGCAAATAGGCTTCAAACAGCTCCGGCGTCAGCTCAGGTGGGTTATGGAACTCCATTCGGTCTTGCTCAGCCACCCGCAGATATTCCCGGAAACCATCAATCTCATCAAGCAACCGGCGCCCCACACGCGTCGGCGCTTTCATCCAATGATAAAACGCTATGCATGTCAAAACGATAAGCGCCGCCAGCGCCGCGACGGGCGCTGACGCCAACCCAATGAACAACACCGTGCCAATGATGAGCCCGCCACCCATGATGAGGAGCGGCACTGAGCCAGCAATCGCTTTCAAAATAGCGCCGATATTCGCCCGCTTAGCCGCCATGAGCCAGCTGGTCCGCGTCCGCACAACAGCTTCATAGGTGCCAAAACCCCACACGCCGAGCCAGCCTGCGAGAAAAATGGTCGGCATCGCGTTTTGCGAGGCAATGGCGAGCCAGAGCAGCAAGCCTATCGCAATCAACACACCGAGGATGACCGTGCCGCTGTTGAGCGTGAAATAGGCGCGCTCATAATCTGTCTTGAGCACGTCTTTCAGGTCCCCCTGTGCTTTGCGCAGCCGCATATGATTAAGCCTGCCGACATCGAAGCGGGCTGGTCCATCTTTATATAGGGCGTCAGCAACCACGCGCTCAGCCTTGGTTAGCTTGATGTTTTTGCGAAAGGTGCGCTCGAGAAAATACTCATTGGGCCCTTGCTCGTTGATAATCAGGTACCGCTTGACTGCCATGGAGAGAATGGCGGCGGTGAGTGTTTTATTGTCGACAGCCATCTTGCGAACATAGCGCATGGCCGCAGCGCCCAGACCAACGGGCGGATAGTAAAGCGGAACCAACGGGCCTGGCTTGGGGTCACGCCCTTTTTGCCACCACATGGTGGTGAAATATGTGAGCAACAGGCCATAGCCACCGGCAACGGGCCAAATGCCCAGGGCCGAGATACGGTCCAAAGCGCGCTCATAGCGCGGCGGCGGTGTCACAAAGCCTTTTGGCCAAATGCCGGCAACCGTGAAGCCATCACCGGGATTGAGGCGCTGTTTGAGCGTGAGCGTGACCGAGCCATCCAGGTTATCACGCCGCGTAGCGCCGGTGGAGCGAGAGCCAAAGGGCCCTGAATAGCTGCGCACCCGGTCAAACCCCGTTCCAGGCGGGGGAATGAGGCGCACTTGTGAACGCAGTATCGGCAGGGACCAGCCATTGCCCGTCACATTCCAATACACCTCATCGTAGGTCTCATAAAAGCCCACTTGCCGGCCGGTGCGGTAGGTGATGTCATAGACCTGCACCGAGCGGGTGAGCAGCACATCGGGCCTGCCGATGCGGATGCGCAGCGTATCGCCACTGGTTTCGACCACATAGCCTTCCGATAGGTTATTGCGCTGAACCTCCAACACCTCATAACTTGCCTTGACGGTGTCCCCGCGGTCATCAGTGAAGGCCAGCGGCAATTCACGCACAATCCCGCGGCGGATCTCGCGTTGCTCCACGTTCACGCTGATGGTCTCTTTCACGATCACGCTGCCGTCCTTCATGACCGTCACATTGCTGACAAAGGAGCGGATAACCTCTTCAGCGCACGCGCTATGAGGTGCAATGGCGAGCGCAAAGACAAAAAAACAGGAAAGCAGAAAAGCAGTGCAGCGGCTCAACAACACAGGGGGCATGCTCTCCCTTTAGGCGCTATCGAAGGAGACTTGAACAGGCGCGCGCGCTGCAGCGTCACTCTCGGCAATTTCAAAATACTCAGCGAAGCCAAAGCCAAATTGTTTTGCGATGATGTTGGAAGGAAACTGCTCAACCTTTGTATTGAGGTCTTGAACGCTGCCATTATAGAAGCGCCGGGCGCGCTGAATTGTTTCTTCAATGGTCGACAGCTCGCCCTGTAAGCTTTCAAAATTCGTATTGGCTTTTAAATCAGGATAGGCTTCTGAAAGCGCAAAAAGCTGTCTCAAAGCGCCTGTCAGCATGCCTTCCGTCTGCGCTTGCTGCGCGGGCGTGCCGTCATTGGCAATGGCTTGGTTGCGGGCCGCGACCACCTTTTCAAGGGTCTCCGCCTCGTGCCGGGCATAGCCTTTTACGGTCTCAACCAGATTGGGAATTAAATTATAGCGCCGCTTGAGCTGGACATCGATATCAGACCATGCTTGGTGCGCGCGCTCGCGCAACGCGACCAGGCCATTATAGGTGACAATCCCATACCCGATGATGAGTACGACAAGTCCAAGAAGCACATACAGCGCAATCATGATGACGTCCCTAAAGGCGACCTAGGCTGCAGACGCTGCCGATGCGCTCAAGCATGCCCGAAAAAAGGCACGGCCGGCAAGCACGCTTAGGACTAAAATCTGGTCGGAGCGGCGGGATTTGAACCCACGACCCCTTCACCCCCAGTGAAGTGCGCTACCAGGCTGCGCTACGCTCCGAGCCAGAAGAGCTCAGCTTTTAGCGTATTATGCAGCCTTCGCAACAACCAATGTGCAGCATGCGTTGATGCAAGACGAATGGCTAAGAGGTTAAAATGGCGCGGATGCTCTTCAGCTCGTCAATGACAGCAGCTGCATTGGGAAGGTCGAGTTGGGGCACGGCCTCTTCAGCGGCTTCGATGGCAGCTTCAGCGTCTTGTGCGTCAGCACTATCGCCTAAATCCAAAACGGGTTCAGCAGCCGATGCCTCTGGCGCTTCGGCGGCGTCATCAAGGCCTTGCAGCTCTGCCTCATCCACACTGCCTGGGCCGCCTTGGAAGGCACCGAATTGTGCAATGTGATTGTTAACTGTCGCCCGTACACCATTCTCGCGAAGGAGTTTTTGGACGCCTTTGATGGTGTAGCCATCGGTATACAGAAGGTGAGAAATCGCGCGCAGAAGCTCTAAATCCTCCGGGCGATAATAGCGGCGGTTTCCGCCGCGCTTCATCGGTTTTATCTGGGAGAACTTGCCTTCCCAAAAGCGCAGCACATGCTGCGGCACATCGAGAATGTCTGAGACTTCCGAAATGGTGCGGAAGGCTTCGGCTGATTTCGCTGCTTTTTCCATCGCGGCCTTGGCTCTCTTCTATCGTTCCAATGAGCTATTAAGATGGAAATCCTTACTGGCCGTTAACCCTGTCTCGCATGAGCTGGCTAGGCCGAAAAACCAAGACACGACGGGGGTCTATGGGCACTTCTTCACCTGTTTTAGGATTGCGGCCAATGCGCCCATTCTTATCGCGAAGCAGGAAGCTACCAAAGGAGGAGAGCTTGACATTTTGCCCGCCCTCGAGCGCCGCAGCGACCTCTTCTAAAATGACTTCAACAAGCTGTGCTGATTCGTTCCGAGACAGGCCAACTTCCTGATAGACGGCCTCGCTCAAGTCAGCTCTCGTAATCGTCTTAGACACGGTCTTGGGCTCCCCTGCTCGCTACAGTTGGAGCGTAAGGGGCTTTAAAAAGTAAATCAATATCAGATGCTTGTGTGGCGTCGTTAAATTGCGCTGGCGCGAAAGCCTACAGCTGGATGAGCGCCGCGCCCCAGGTAAAGCCGCCGCCCATGGCCTCAAAAAGGACCATATCCCCTTCCGTGATGCGCCCATCCCGGCGCGCAGTGTCAAAGGCTAAGGGCACGCTTGCAGCGGATGTATTGGCATGGCGGTCAACCGTCACGACAACACGCTCTTGCGGGAGGCCCAGCTTTTTAGCGGTGGCCTCTAAAATACGTTTGTTGGCTTGGTGCGGCACGACCCAGTCGACGTCATCGGGGGATACGCCTGCTTTCTCCAGCACCTCTGCCATAATCGCAGACAGGTTGCGCACGGCGTGTTTAAACACCTCAGGCCCGCGCATACGCACATGGCCGACGCTTTGTGATGACGACGGGCCGCCATCCACATACAGCATCTCGCGGTAGCGCCCGTCAGAGCGCAGCGCGTTTGCGAGGATACCAACGCGTTCATCTGGAGATGCTTCGGTCGCTTCTAGGACCACTGCCCCCGCACCATCGCCAAAGAGCACGCAGGTTGTCCGGTCTTCCCAATCGAGCAAACGGCTGAATGTCTCCGCACCAATGACGATGGCTTTGTCCGCTTGCCCGGAACACAGCATCGCATCGGCCACACTGATGGCGTAGACGAAGCCTGAGCAGACGGCCTGGACATCAAAGGCCATGCCGTGGGTCATCTCCAAACCGGCTTGGACTTTCGTCGCCGTCGCCGGGAAGGTGTCATCCGGCGTGGTGGTTGCGACGATGATGAGATCAATATCGGCAATGCTGACACCCGCGTCGGCAACGGCGGCTTTTGCCGCTGCCAAAGCTAGATCGGAGGTAACCTCGTCGGGCGCTGCAATGTGGCGCTGCAAAATGCCTGTGCGCGCGATAATCCACTCGTCAGACGTATCCACGCGCTCGGCAAGCTCATCATTGGTGACAATCTGAGCAGGCAGGTAGCTTCCAGAGCCAGTAAGGCGAGCGCGGCGCATGACGATTGGTATTCCTGAATCGCTATCCGCTAGGAGCCCACAGCAACGCTGAGCTCAGGCTCGCTTTGCAGCGCCTTCAGGTCAGTCGCAATGCGCTCGTTAATATCGTGGCGGGCGAGGTCAATCGCCATGCTGATGGCCGTTGCAATACCCTGTGCGCTCGCCCCGCCGTGGCTTTTGACGACTAGGCCATTCAGGCCAAGAAAGACCGCCCCATTGTGATTGTCAGGATTGAGATGATTTTTCAGGCTGTTCAGACCAGGCCGGGCCAGCAAATAGCCCAGCTTTGACATCAG
>JBCCDR010000086.1:0-9065 GCA_039030675.1 Pseudomonadota bacterium
CCTTTTCACAACCGCAGAGGCTGAAGTCCTCACCCAGGGCTCAAGCTTCCTGATCCGCTTGACGGGTCTTAACTTTGCGACGGGCCGTGCGGACATTGGCGAGGAGAATTTTGCGCTGCTCGGCAAGGTCCAAGAGGCCATCACGCTCTATCCTGAAATGGCCGTGATCGTAGAAGGCCATACGGACTCGTTCGGCTCTGACGCGAAGAACCTGAGCTTGTCGCAAGAGCGCGCTGACGCGCTACGCACGTATCTGCTTGGAAACATGGAGAGGCTGTCGTCTTTCGCGATTTCAGCCATCGGATATGGCGAAGCGCGGCCCGTGGCCAATAATGAGACCAAAGAGGGCCGCGCTAAAAATCGCCGGATTGACTTAGTGCTCCAGCCAGCGGCTGAAGACTAAGGCCGCTGTCTACTCGAAGTTATAGGTGAACTCGAGACCCCAGACTGTCGTCGGGGAGCCGTTGCCGAAGAAGAACACACCCGCGTCAAGCGCATTGGTTAACCGGCCGCGTGATCCGTGGAAGGCATCGTTGATAAATGCCGTCAGCTGGAAGTTGGAACGGTTGGTGTATGTGCTCTCCAACGTCACGGAAAAATCCGCAGAGCCGTCAGCCACGATGATGTGACGGTTCTGACCGGTTGTGTCGATTACCGGGCTCGCCGCAAAGTCATCTTGCCAGCTGTAGGCTGCGCTGAAGCGCATCAGATAGTCGTTGTTGATCTGGCGGCTATAATCCCCAGCAACGGAGAAGCTGAACTCAGGCGCACGGCGCACCGCGCGCGTGTCTGACACGTCGACCAAAGCTGAGTTCGGATCCGTTGGATCGGATGGGACCAAGAACTGGTCGAAATCTGAGTTCAGATAACCGGCTGAGAAGCGAACATTGAAGTCTTCTGTGACCTGCGCCACGCCTTCAAGTTCGATACCCCAAATCGTCAAGTCAGCTGCGTTTTCAACAACGGTCTCTGTTTGACCCGCCGTGACAGGTGATGCCCGGATGATCTCCTGCTGGCTGTCGCGGTATTTGGTGTAGAATACCGTCGGGTTAAAGCGCAGGCGGTTGTCAAAGAACTCAGCGCGGAAGCCGCCTTCAAAGTTATCGACAATCTCTTCGTTATATGGGCCGAGCGATGTTGGTGTGGTGCCGCGTCCATTGAAGCCGCCGGAACGATAACCGCGTGACCAGCCTGCAAAGCCCATGACGTCAGGCGTGAATTGGTATTGGAAGATACCGCGCCCGGTAAGGGCCGTGAATGTCTCTTCCAGGAATTCTTCACCTAGTTCTGGAATAATGAAGTCAATCTCAAACTCTTTTTTCTCACGCGTATAGCGAATGCCGCCCGAGAAGGAGAACTTGTCGTTGAATTCGTATGTACCGTCGGCAAAGAACGCCAGCGCGTTCAGGTCCTGGCCGGCAGTAAAGTCTGCGATTGGCCCTGCAAAGCCCAAGAAGGCCGTGCCCGTAACACCTTGTCCAGGAGTGCCGGGGATCGGGTTTGGTCCACCGTTAATGTTGTAATCGGTGTTTAAGTAATAGACCCCTGCGACCAGCGTAAAGTTGTCCGTGACGTTGCCAGCAGCACGAACTTCTTGGCTGAACTGAGAGAATGTTTGGAAACGGTTTGCCACGAAAATGGGAACGGATGCGCCGCCGGTCAAATCACCGGAAATGTTGGGAGCGCCCAAGTTTTCTTCCGTCAACTGCTCATCGGTATCGCGGTAACCCGTGATCGCGGTGACGGTCCAGTTGTCGTTAACGTCCCAGTTGATTTCGTTTGTGAACGCGATGCCCTCAATGTTGTTGATGAAGGGGAAGTCGCGCACGAAGAACTCAAAGTCAGTGCTTTCCGCCAGGCCCAATGAGTTGGCAAAACAGCCGTTGTTTGCTTGATCAGCGGGCAAGAGGCCAATCGCTGCCGCATCGCGCGTCGCGTCACAGAAGTTGCCCGCGCCGGTGATGAAGAAGTTATCGCCTTCACCGTTCACAGGCTGCGTTAAGTTGTAAATCGGCTGCGCGCTTGAATCATCGTCAAAGATGTCAAACGTGAACTGCATGTCGAAGTTTTCCGTGGGTTCCCACAAGAGGGACACACCGCCGGAAATATTGTCTGTAAAGTCTTCCTTCTCGCCGGTGGCGATGTTCTTTGCAAACGTCTTACTTGCGTCGCGGAAGACATAGAACTTGACGGATAAAACGTCAGCAATCTGGGGAAGGTTCCCAATGAAGCGGAACTCTCTGTCTGAGTGGCGAGCGTAGCGTACGCCGGCTCTGATGCCCAGCTCACCCGTTGGCTTTGACCGGCGAGCTTGCACAACACCGCCCACGGTGTTCCGACCGAACAGTGTTCCCTGCGGGCCGCGCAGGACTTCGATGCTTTCCAAATCAAAAAGGTCAAAAGCGCCGCCCGTGTTCGAGGCCAGGAACACACCGTCGATGGAAACGCCGACGGCTGGCTCAAACGTCTTTTCAAGGTCAGCGAAGCTAATGCCGCGGATAGAGGCGCCCAGGGTTTGGCCGGAGAATTGAATGTCGGAGAATTCCACGTTGGGAATAAACCGGTCGAGCTCATCGATGGTGTTTGAGTAGGCGACTTGAATGTTGCGTTGGTTAAACGCGGTCACTGCCAGCGGCACGTCTTGCAGACTTTCCGTCCGTTTCCGTGCTTCGACGAGAATGTCTTCGATCTGTGCGGCTGCTGGCTGGGCCAGGAGGGCCGTCGCAAGAGCGCCAAGCGCTGTTGCTGAGCGAAATGAAGGGCGCAAAGATGCCATGATGATAACCTCCCCAAATAAAAATCCACGGCCGCATTAGGCGTTTGAGGACGTCTATGCCTGACGCCTTCTCTAAAACCGCTAAAAAAGCCTCAAATATTTTGCTGCACCACGCAACCACAAAAAAGTCAGGTCTGCCGCTTTTGGTAGGCCTGTGACTTATTTGCCGTGTGCGCTTTATTGGCCACTAAATGAGCTTTTCGTTGGCGTCTTCCATGCGTGTCCAATCATGGATGGCCTGACGGTGTTTAATCTTCCAGCGCCCGTCGTCTAACGTCCAGTCATCACAATAGCGCCCAGCGACAATCCAGTCTTTGTCATGCTCTGGGGCCGGCAGCGGTCCTTCGCTGCCGCCGCGCAGGCGGTGATAGGCCACGAAGGTCGCTTCGCTTTTCACGCTACCGGCATCAAAGGTGATGAGCACATTGCCGATGGTGTGCATGGTGCCATCCATCTGCTTGAGAATGTCGGCAGCGAAGCCGATGAATGTGTCCGTGTCCCCCTCGAAGGTGCCATGGTCGTGGGTGGCGTCGAGCGTAAAGCAGCCACGCACACGGTCCCATTGCTCTCGGTCAACGCCAAAGCAGTATGTGTAGATGACCTCTTTGATATTTTCGCGCGCGAGCAGGGTGTCTTGCGTTACAGTCATTGTCCAGCACCAGCCATTCGTGTGGCCAATGCTGGGTCGGTTGGGTCGTTCCAATCTTGCGTCTTTGCCCATTCTTCTAAGGAGGTGAGCGTGACGCCAAACAGCGCTGCAGGCGCCTGTGCATCCAGCATCAGCGGCGATGTGTCCTGCGCGTTATACCATCGGTACATCTCGGCCATGCGGTCATAAATGGAGAGAGGTTCAACCTCCGCTTTGCCGGTCACGAGCAAACTCATGGCCGAGGCAAACTGGTCTGGCGTTAAGCTTTCAAAAGTGATGGTGCATCCGGCCACGTTGCTGAGCCTCTCTGCCACCTCAAACCCGGTCAGCGATTCCGGTCCGCCAATGGGATAGCAGCCACTGGCCACCTCTGGCTTCAGCAGCGCGGCGACCATGTAAGCGGCCACGTCGCCCAGCGATGTCCAGTTGATTTTCAGCGTGGGGCCAGCGGGATAGGCGAAGGTGTTTTGCAGCGCGATGCCGGGTTTGCACCAGCTGCGCGTGATGTTGTCCATGAACACTTTGGGTTCAAAGATGGTGTAGGGCACGCCCGCGCCCATGATTTCCTCTTCAATCGCGCGGCGCCCGTCATGGCCTTCACTGCCGATATCCGCCGTGTGTACATGGCAGCTGGTATTGAACACGACACGCTCCAGGTTGTTTGCGGCTGCTGCTTGGGCGATATTGGCGCCGAAGGAGCGGGCCAAGGCCTTGTCGAACACGAACGGCAGGTGCGCGACAATCGCATCGACGCTTTTCGTTGCTTCAACCAGGGAGGCCGCGTCGGTAATGTCGCAAAGCGCTTTCTCCACATCAGCAAAGCGTGTGCTTGAAAAGGCTTTTTGAGACCGGACAGCGGCAACGGGGGTCAGCCCTTCGGCCACAAGCCGTTCGAGCAGCGGGTGACCTTGGTCTCCCGTTGCGCCGATGACCAATACACGTTTCATCTTAGTCTCCCTTTGCTTTTGCGGCCGCTTCTCTGCCGGCAATCACACCGAATGTAAGGGCTGGCCCGAGCGTTCCGCCAGCGCCGGCATAGACACTGCCCGTCGCGCCGGCCATGACATTGCCAGCGGCATAGAGGCCGTTAATCATGCCGCCAGAAATGGACGCGACACGGGCTTTGTTGTCGGTTTTCGCGCCGCCATTGGTGCCCAGCGCGCCCATGGTGATTTCCACCGCATAGTAAGGCGGTTTGTCCAAAGCGCCCAGGGTGGCCGCTGCGCCAGGGCGGCTGCGGTCGCCGTAGAAGCTGTCATAGGCGCCGTTGCCGCGGCCGAAGGCGTCATCCTCGCCTTTGCCTGCTGCGTCGTTGAAATGGCTTATGGTTTGTTTAAGGCCTGCGCCATCCACCCCGATCTTCTCTGCGAGCTCTTCAGGCGTCTTTGCGCTGGCGATCCAATTGGGTGTGGGCATGCCGGGGAACAGGCTGGCGAGCGGGTATTTATCCCGGTAGTTTTGGTCGAAAATGAGATAGGCGGGCAGATTGTCATAATCATAGGTGTTGGGGTTAAAGCTCTGGAAGGCCCCGGCCAGCGCTGAATAGTTCTGCGCTTCATTACAAAAGCGCTTGCCTTGCCGGTTGACCATCAGCGTGTGCGGCAGGGTCCGCTCTATGAGCACTGGCACAGCCCGCGGCGCATCTTCTACACCATTGAGAGCCGGCCAGGTATCGCCGGGCGCGGTTAGGCTGGTCATCCACCATGCGCTTGTCATATTGCCAAGCGCTGCGCCGGCGGCCATCGCCATCTTCAGGCCATCACCGGTGTTGCCAGGCGGTGAGTTTGGTGTGGTCATCGGCCCGCGCAAAAAGGTTTGGGAGAGGTCCTTGTCCCACTCAAAGCCGCCGGTTGCCAAAATGACTGTCTTTGCGTGCACGCTGACTGTGCCAGCCGGGCCTTCAAAGGTGGCGCCCGTCACGGCGCTGCCCTCTTTGTGGAGCTCTAAAGCGCGGTGTTTGAGCTGCGGCTCTATGTCCCGCGCTAGACAGGCTTTGAGCAGACGGCCAATCAGCGCTTGGCCCCATGCGCGTGCATCGCGGCGCTCTCTGTCAGCGGCTTCGTCTGGGTCAATGATGCCGCTGGCCCCGCCAAGGGGTGTTTCTTTCAGCATCATGCGCGGCGTTGTGCCGCCGTCATAGACTTTCCCAGCCCAGTCGCCGAGCTCGGTGAAGTCGAACATCGCATTATCAAGCGCGCGGCCGCCATCTGGTTTGGCGCCGGGCCGGGTGAGATAATAGTCAGGATAGGTTTCCATGAGAATCGGCGCATAGGCGCCCAGGTCTGCTAGAAATTTCAGCGCGCCCGGTCCTTCATCGATAAACGCTTCTAAGCAGGCATCGTCCATATCGCCATGGTCTAAGCCTTTGAAATAAGACAGCGCGTCTTCTCGACTGTCAGTGATCCCAGCGCCTGCCATCAGATGGTTTTGCGCCATCCACACCACGCCGCCGGAGATGGCTGCAGTGCCGCCGAGAAGGTCTGCCTTTTCAAAGATGGTAACCGACGCGCCTGCGTCGTGGGCGGCCAGTGCGGCGGCAAGGCCAGAGGCCCCTGCGCCGATGATGAGAACGTCTGTGTCCATGGCGCTGACCAAATCCCCCCACTTTTCGCAGCATGGATTTGCTGCCTGATCGCTTAGTTTGCTGCGCAAAACAGTCACAACTGCTTGTGTTGTGCAACTATGTCTTTTGGGTAGTGAGGAGTGAGGCTATGGGCCGGTTGGATGGAAAGGTGGCGATTATTACAGGCGCTGCCAAAGGGTTAGGCGAAGCGGACGCGCGGTTGTTTCGCCAAGAAGGCGCAACGGTCATCATGACCGACGTCGACGCCGACAATGGCGAGAAAATTGCTGCGGAGATTGGCGCGACGTTCGTTAAACAAGATGTCCGCTCTGAGGACGGTTGGAAGCAGCTCATTGATGATGTGGTCAAAGAGCATGGCGGGCTACATGTGCTGGTCAACAACGCTGGCGTCGTTGAAGTCGGCACACCGGAAACGCAGACCTATGAAGACTATAAGTTCGTCATGGAAGTCAGCGCGGACGGCACCTTCTTAGGCTGCAAATATGCCATCCCGGCCATGAAAGCTCCGGGCGGCGGCTCCATCATCAACATGGCGTCCATCGCTTCTGTGCAGGGCGAGCCCTATGTGGCGGCCTATTGTGCTGCCAAAGGCGCTGTCGAAGCCCTCAGCCGCTCTGTCGCCGTCCATTGCGCCAAAAGCAAGTACAACATTCGCTGCAATTCAGTGCACCCCTCTGGCATCGTCACGCCCATGGTGATTGGCATGGGCGAGAAGGTTGCCAATGCCGGCCTTGGCAGTCTTGAAGACCAGGGCGAAGGCGCTGGCATGAGTAAGCTGGGCGAGCCCAATGACATTGCCAACACCGTGGTCTTCCTCGCTAGTGACGAGTCCAAATTCATCTCCGGCGCGCAAATCCGCGTAGACAATGCCATGTCCGTCGTCACTGGCGTTGTGGAGGAGTAGGGCTATGACCGTATCTGACACGTTGATTGCTGAGACCGTCGCCAAACAATCCATTACCGACGCGATCATGCGCTCCAGCCATGGCATCGACCGCTGCCACGTGGAGGTGCTTAAGTCCGCCTATTGGGGCGACGCGACCGTCGACTATGGCCTCTTTAAAGGTTCTGCCATGGAGTTTTGTGATTTTCTGATGCCAGGGCTTGCTGAATTTAAGTCAACGCAGCACAGCGTCTCCAACATCCTCATTGAGCTGCGTGGCGATGAAGCCAAAGTAGAGACCTATGTGCGGGCCTATCATCACAGCATCGATGATGATGGCCAGCAGCAGGACATGGTGGTCGGCGGGCGCTATCTCGACCGCTTTGAAGCGCGCGGCGAGGAATGGCGCATCGCCCACCGGACCTATGTGATGGATTGGAATACCAACGGGCCGGGTAGTGCGATTTGGGATGAAGGCCTGTATGCGAAGCTGGAAACACGCGGTGCACGCCATCCCAAGGACCCGTATGATACCATTATGGCCTAGGGCGCCCTGGACTTTCTTCTAGCATAGGCGTATTCGTCGGTCGTTAATCGATTTTTTCGATTTTAAACAGGACGGCCCATGTCTGACGCTTTTTCTCCAACGCTTAAGCAACTGCGTTATCTCACCGCGTTGCACGAGACACACCATTTCGGCCGCGCGGCAGATATCTGCCATGTGACGCAATCCACACTGTCGGCCGGCATTCGCGAGCTGGAAACGCTGCTTGGCACGCAGCTCGTCGAGCGCACCCGGCGCGCCGTGCGCTTCACGCCCTTAGGCGAGCGTGTGGTGGTCAAAGCGCAAGATATCATCAGCGAAGCCAACACCCTGGTGGATATCGTGCAATCGGCCGGCACACCTTTGTCGGGCCCGCTTAAGATGGGCGTTATCCCCACCATCGCGCCATTCTTTCTCCCGCAAGCGCTGCCCAAGCTGCGCAAACAGTTCCCGCAGCTGAAACTGTTTCTGCGCGAAGACCTCAGCAATGTGGTCTGCGCGGGCTTGGCGCGCGGTGAGCTGGACGTGGTGCTTTTAGCGCTGCCGTTCCATTGCGGGGAAGTGACAGAGGAAGTGCTGTTTGAAGACCCCTTCTTTGCTGCCTATCCGCATAGCGCCGCGGGCCATTTTCCCGCCAATGATGTGGAGGCCGCGCAATTGGAGCGCGAGACGCTGTTGCTGCTTGAAGAGGGCCATTGCCTCAAAGACCATGCCCTGGCGGCCTGCCAAACCGCAGCCCTAAAGCCAGACCAATCCATCCTCGGCACCAGCCTCCATACGCTGGTTCAAATGGTCGACAATGAGCTCGGCGTGACGCTGCTGCCCCAGCTCGCCATCGACGGCGGCATTTTAGAAGGTACGGACATCGAAACCAAGCCGCTCGCCGGCGACGCCCCCGCCCGCAAAATCGGCCTCATCTGGCGCAAAGACTCGCCGCGGGAAGAGGAGTTTAAAGTCCTGGCTGATGCGCTACGGGACTTTGCACTGACACTATAGAGCCTTAGGCGGGTGACACGAAGTGGTTCCGCGTCTAGTGTCCTCTCAAATTCGTAAAACAAGAGGGGGATCAGTCAATGAAAGCGGTGGTATGCACGCAGTATGGCGGGCCGGACAAGCTTGAAGTTCAGGACATTGACAGCCCGTCTGTTGGCAAAGGCATGGTGAAGATCGATGTCAAAGCCGCGGGGGTGAATTATCCTGATGCGCTGATCATCCAAGGCAAATATCAGTTCCGGCCGGACCCACCCTTTACGCCGGGCGGCGAGGTGGCCGGCATCGTCTCAGAAGTTGGCGAGGCCGTGACCAATGTGAAGCCCGGTGACCGGGTGCTGTCATTGCTGATGGCCCATGGGGGCTTTGCTGAGCAAGCGGTCACGCCGGCGCCCATGGCAGTGCCTATTCCGGATAGCATGCCCTTTGATGAGGCCGCTGGTTTCCTCATGACCTATGGCACGACCTATCACGCGCTCAAACAGCGCGGAAAGTTGCAAGAGGGGGAAACCCTGGCCGTGCTCGGCGCGGCAGGCGGCACGGGCATTACGGCTGTGGAACTTGGTAAGCTCATGGGCGCCCATGTCATTGCATGCGCCTCCTCTGATGAGAAGCTCGCGCTCACCAAAGACTATGGCG
>JBCCDR010000087.1:0-9018 GCA_039030675.1 Pseudomonadota bacterium
CTTTGAGCGGGCTGAGACCCTTTTCAATATGCCGCGAGATGTTCTCCAGCACGACAATAGCGTCATCAACCACCAGGCCAATGGCAAGCACAAGCGCGAGCAATGTCAGCAGATTAATGGAGTAGCCGAGCACCTGCAGCAAAAACAGAACCCCAATGAGCGACAAGGGGATGGTAATGATTGGCACCAAGGTCGCGCGCACATTCCCCAAGAACAGGTAGACCACGATGACAACGATAAGAGCGGCCTCTGCGACTGTTTTAGAGACTTCAATGATCGCAGCCCTAATGTAGGTCGCAGCATCAACTTTCATTTCCTGCGAGAGGCCAGGAGGCAAGAGCGCGTCTAATTCTGCCAGACGCTGTCTCACCGCTGGCACGACTTCGAGAGGGTTACCGCTCGGCTGAGCCGTGATCTCAATGAAGATGGCTCTTTTGCCGGTAGCGAAGGAGGAATTGTCGGCAGACTGCGGCCCTAAGCGGACATCAGCAACTTGGTTGAGCCGGATCAGAACGCCATCGCGAACAGCGACCACAAGGTTTTCAAAGTCGGAAACGGTTGTCGCATTGGTCTTTGCATCGACCGTTGCGGCAACGAAACTGCCCTTAATTTCGCCAGCAGCGGAGGTAAAATTGTTGCGCTCAAGCGCGTCAATGACGTCCGAAGCGGTAACTTCCAGCGCGGCCATGCGGCCTGGATCTAACCATATGCGCATGGCAAAGGTTTGCGCGCCCAGAATACGCGCCCGCGCCACCCCATCAACGGCTTGCAGCGCTGGCTGGACAACGCGAACCAAAAAGTCAGTGATCTGGGACGGTGAGAGGGTGTCGGAAGCGTAGTCTATGTAGGCGAGACCCGTTTGGTCACCTGCCAAGCGTTCGACAACCGGGTCAAACGCTTCGCGTGGCAAGTCTGAGCGGATTGCGTTGACCTTCGACAGGACATCATTATAGGCGCGGTCCGCATCGGCACCGATCCGCAGGGTGAGAGACACCGTGCTCACGGACTGGCGAGAGGTGGAAGAGATTGTGTCTATGCCTTCTGCGCTGGCCACAGACTGCTGCATCGGTGTGGTGATGAAGCTGCGCACCACATCTGGGCTCGCGCCAGGATAGCTGGTGGAGACAACGATTTGAGTCGTCTCGAACTTGGGAAACTCGCGAATGGGCAATCCAACAGCCGCTTGCAGCCCTAGCAGCAAAATAAGCAAGCTGACGACGGTTGAGAGAACCGGCCGGTCAATAAAAATATCGGTAAAGCGCATGGCGGTTTTACTGCCTTGGCAGCTCGTCTTTCTTTGCAAGCTTGATGTCGTTGTTGATGGCAATCAGCCATCCAGGCCGGATTTTATTTTGTCCAGCAGTCACAACAAGCTCGCCTTCTTTGATGCTGCCATCGCCCAGTAAGACCTCGCCCTCATCTCCATTTGTTGGGCGCACAATCCGGCGCTGGGCGGAATAGCTTTCCCCTGTCTCAGTGGGGGTCAACACCCACACAGTGTCACCAGCCAGGCTATACGCGACAGCCGTTTGCGGCACGGTCACCACGTCAAACTGCGTTGGCTGGCTCACCCGAACGCTGGCAAACATGCCTGGCTTCAGCTTGCCATTGAGATTGCTGAGCGTGGCTTGCGCGGTGATGGAGCGTGTGTTCACGTCAATGGAGGAATCGATAGAGGTAACCTCGCCAGGAAACCGCTCGCCGGGATAGGCGTCGACCGCGGCATACATCTCCTGGCCCACTTCCAGCTTGCCAATCACATTCTCTGGCAGCTCAAATGTCACGTAAATGGGGTCCAACGTCTGCAGCGACACGATTGGGTCGCCAGGGTTCACATACTGCCCCACGTTGACGCGGCGAATACCGAGCCGGCCGGAAAATGGCGCACGGATAGCCTGGTCTTCGACTTGGGCCCGGGCGCGCGCCACATTGGCGGAGGCCTCATCGCGCGCAGCAATCACGCGGTCCAGCGCTGCTTCAGATACGGCTTGTTTTGTCACAAGCTCACGTGTGCGCGTCAGCTCCAGCTGCGCGTTTTTAAGCGTTGCTTCAAACAGCTTTACATCAGCGCGCTGAGCTTCGTCATCCAGCTGGACGAGCAGGTCGCCCTGGGAGACAGATTGGCCCGATTTGAACGCAATGGCTTTTACGATGCCGCCCTCGCGCGGCGACAACATGGCCCCTTGGACAGCTTCCACCGTTCCAATTGCCGCCAGCTTTGGCTGCCAATCACGCGCCGTTGCAGGCTGAGCCGAGACCGTCGCCACAGGCGGGCCGTTGCCGCGGATGGCTTGCTCAATAAATTTGGGCTTGAGCACCAGGTTGAACCCAATCAAGCCGCCAAACAGGACCAGGATGCCTGCAAATAAAATCCAACGTCGCATATCTATCTTCACACGAAAGCACCTAGCCGCCACTGGCAGCAAGGCGCACAAAAACGGGCCCCCAGTCCAAATATACTACGCGTTTCTGACTGGAATGTCTTGATATATGACAATACGTTGCCGGGCACATGTCCGGATGACACTTTTTTCAAAGATTTCGGCGGCAAGCGCGTTAGAAGAGCGCCCATGACGGACGGGCCGCACACTTCAGCACAGAGCGACACATCGCGGGCAGATACGCTGCGCGGTATCGTCTTGATTGTGTTAGCAAGTTGTTTTGCGGTCGCCTCTAGCGCCCTCACAAAGGCGCTGTCTGAGACATTTCCATCCTTGCAAATTGTCTGGGTGCGGGCTGTGGTGACGCTGGTCTGCCTGCTCCCTTTTCTGCTGCGCTCGCGCTTTGCCGGTCTATGGCCGGCCCGGCCAGCGCTGATGACCTTCCGTTCGTTCAACGCAGCCGTCATTATCGTCTTGAATATCTACGCTGTCGGCCGCTTGCCGCTAGTGGACTTCACGGCCATTGGTTTTACAACGCCGCTGTTTGTGATTGGCCTGTCGTTCTTCATTTTAGGCGACAAGCCCCAACTCAAACGCTCCTTGGCGACGCTTTTAGGCTTTGCCGGCGTGATGATGATTGTGCGCCCCACCGGAGCGGTGTCGCTTGGGCTCGTGGCTGCAATCGGCGGGGCCTTCTGCCTAGGCCTGGGGGTCCTGCTCATTCGTCTGCTCTCGCGCACTGAAGGGCAAGTGCGGTTGATGTTATGGTCCAACGGCCTCCTCGTCTTGCTGATGGGCGTGCCGGCCTACACGCTGTGGGTCCCGCCAAACGCAGCTGAGATTGGCCTGCTCATTGCCGCTGGTTTGGCTGGCACGCTGACCCAGGCGTTCATTCTGATGGCATACGAAGTGGGCGAGCCCACGGTCATCGCGCCCTTTGACTATAGCCGCATTCTCATTGCCGTTGCGGTTGGCTTTGCCTTTTTTGGGGAAGTGCCGGATGTGCTCACCTTCGTGGGCGCGGCGCTGATTATCGGGGCGGGGCTGTTTATCGCACGCATGCGCAGCAGCCCAGCCTAGACCCAAGCGGCAGAAGGCGTTACATCAGCGCCGACTGAAACATATTTGCAAAAGCCGCGCATTATGACCTCCGCCACTCCGCTTGTTCTCGCCGTGCCCAAAGGGCGTATCCTTGGTGAGCTGCGCCCCATCCTGGCAGCGGCTGGCATTGAGCCGGAGCCGGCTTTTGATGATAAGAATGCGCGCCAGCTCCAATTCAGCACAAATGTGGACGGCCTGAGCATCATCCGCGTGCGCGCCTTTGATGTGGCCACCTTTGTGGCCTTTGGGGCAGCGCATTTAGGCGTTGCGGGCAATGATGTGCTGCTGGAATTTGACTATCCTGAGCTCTATGCTCCGGTTGATTTAGGCATTGGCGTCTGCCGCATCAGCGTGGCGCAAGCCAAAGACAAACCGGTCGTGCCAGAGCTCACCAGCCATGTGCGCATTGCCACCAAATACCCCAATATCACCAGCCGTTTTTATGCCCAGCGCGGCCTGCAGGCTGAATGCATTAAGCTGAACGGCGCCATGGAGCTTGCGCCAGCGCTTGGCCTCGCAAGCCGGATTGTTGACTTGGTCTCCACCGGCGGCACGCTAAAAGCCAATGGCCTTGCCGAGGTCGAAGTGCTGCACCACGTCACCTCCCGGCTCATCGTCAACCGCGCGGCCTATAAAACCCGGGCCAGCGAGATCGCCCCATGGGTTGATAAATTCCGCCAGGCGACGCGCAATGCCGCTTAGACTGTCGATAACCGACGCGGATTTCAAAGCCCGCTTCGCTGCCCTCGTCGCCGACACGCGCGAAGCGGCCGATGATGTGGGCGGCGTTGTCAGCCAAGTCATCTCAGACGTGCGCGCGCGCGGCGATGCCGCTGTGCTGGAGCTCACGCGCCGCTTTGACCATGTTGACTATACAGCCGCAGACCTACGCGTCAGCCAGGATGAGATAGAGGCCGCCCTGAAACGCGTGCAGCCAGACCAATATGAAGCGCTGGCGCTCGCCAAGGACCGCATCACAGCCTTCCACACCTCGTCCATGCCAGCAGGCACGGAGTTTACTGACAGTGTTGGCGCCCGGCTTGGCGCGCGCTGGTCTGCCATTTCCGCTGCCGGCATTTATGTGCCTGGCGGCCTGGCGAGCTATCCGTCATCCGTTCTCATGAACGCCGTGCCGGCAAAGGTCGCCGGCGTTGAGCGTGTGGTCATGACGGTGCCCAGCCCGCGCGGCATGCTCAGCCCGCTGGTGCTGGCAGCAGCGCATATCGCTGGCGTGGATGAGATTTACAAAGTCGGCGGCGCGCAGGCCATTGCGGCTTTGGCGTTTGGCACCGAGACACTTGAGCCGGTGGATAAGATTTTCGGGCCCGGCAACAGCTATGTGGCAGAAGCCAAGCGCCAAGTCTTCGGCACCGTCGGCATCGACATGATTGCCGGCCCGTCAGAAATCTTGGTGGTGGCCGACACCAGCGCGCGGCCAGACTGGACAGCCATTGATTTGCTCAGCCAGGCCGAGCATGACCCGACAGCCCAATCCATCCTCATCACAGACGATGCTGGCTTCGCAGATAGGGTCTGCGATGCGGTGGAAGCAGAGCTTGGGCAGCTGCCAACGCAGGAAACGGCGCGAAAAAGCTGGGAAGCCTTCGGCGCGGTTGTGCTGGTGGAGGATTTGGCCAGCCAGGCCGCTGCCCTGATTGACGCGCTGGCGCCGGAGCATTTGATGCTGTCGTGCCGCAACCCACAGGCGTTGTTTGACAAAGTCCAGCACGCCGGCAGTGTGTTTTTAGGCCATTACACGCCAGAAGCCGTCGGCGATTATCTGGCCGGACCCAACCACGTGCTGCCCACATCGCGCCGGGCGCGCTTCTCTTCGGGCCTGTCTGTGCTGGACTTTATGAAGCGCACAACCTTCCTAGAACTGGACGCCGACGCCATTGACGCCATTGGCGGCGCTGCCGTCACCCTGGCGGATGCGGAAGGCCTGAGCGCCCATGCCCGCTCTGTTGCGGTGCGTTTAGGCCAAGGCAAATCCACCCGATAAAGCCCGCAGGCCGCGTTCACCGCTTTTTTATGGGCCGCGCATAAGCTAAGGCTGAATGCACTACTCCTTTTACCAGCGCTGGCTGACCCATGAGCTCCTCAGACGCCCGTCTTATTGCCATAGACCTCGATGACAGCACCATCATCTGGCGCAGTGCGGACATTGAGCAGGAGCGGCGCATTGCCATCTATGACCTGCTTGAGGAGAATGTGTTTGACCCTGTCAAAGACTATCCCAGCGGCTATGGCGGCCCCTATAAAGTCTTTCTGCGCGTCACCGAAGGCCGCCTCGCCTTCGACATCTCCGATGAAGCGGGCAACGCGCTTGAAAGCATCATCCTCGCCCTCAGCCCCTTCCGCCGCTTGATTCGCGAATATTTCGCGGTGTGCGACAGCTATTTCAAAGCCATCAAAACGGCCACGCCGAGCCAAATCGAGGCCATCGACATGGGCCGCCGCGGCATTCACAATGAAGCCTCTGAATTGCTGCAAGAGCGGCTGGAAGGCAAAATCAACATAGACTTTCAGACCGCGCGGCGCTTGTTCACGCTTGTGTGCGTGCTCCACATCCGCTGAGCGCCCCTAAATGCCCGTCAGCGCCTCCGTTTCTACTTTCGATCCCAGCAAAGAGGGTCTTGCAGGTGCGGAGATGCCCCGCAGCGTGCTGTTCGTTTGTAATGAAAACTCCATCCGCTCGCCCATGGCAGAGGCGATTTTAAAGAAACTGGCGCGCGGGCGGCTGTTTGTGGGCTCAGCAGGTCTGCGCGTGGGCAAGCTCGACGGCTTTGCGGTGGAGGTCATGCGCGAATGGGGCATTGCCCTTGGCGATCACACACCGCACCGGATTTCAGACAATGATGTGTTTAAATTCGCGCTGGTCATCTCGCTGACGCCAGAGGCGCAGCACTGGGCCATTGAGCTCACCCGCTTTGGCGACATGGCAGTGGAATACTGGCCCATGCCAGACCCCTCCATCACCGAAGGCAGCCGCGCCCAGCGCCTGGATGCCTATCGCAGCTTAAGAGCCCTTTTGAAACTTCGCATAGAAAAACGCTTCAATTTCCTATAAAGGCACTGCGAATCCGTAACGATAAAAATCCCGCAACAGTAATTTGCGGGCGAAAACAACAAAGTAGGAGCCGCCGAAACAGGTATGGCAAAAGAAGAACTTTTAGAAATGCGCGGCGTGGTGACCGAGTTACTGCCCAACGCCATGTTCCGCGTGAAACTTGAAAATGATCATGAAGTGCTTGGCCACACGGCCGGCAAAATGCGCAAAAACCGCATCCGCGTCCTCGTGGGCGATGAAGTCCTTGTGGAACTCACGCCCTACGACCTCACCAAAGGCCGCATCACATTCCGCTATAAATAGCGTGCAATAAAAAAGGCCTGGGCCATGGCTGGGTTCATTCTCGCGTCCCAATCGCCCAGGCGGCTTGATTTGCTGGCGCAGATTGGCTTTGTGCCAGAGACCATTGCCCCAGCAGACATCGACGAAACCCCCTTCCCGCAAGAATTGCCGCGCCCCTATGCCATCCGCATGGCGCGGGAGAAGGCGCAGGTGGTCAGCAATGCCCATCCCGGCCAAATTGTGCTGGCCGGAGACACGGTCGTCGCCGCCGGTCGCCGTATTTTAGGCAAGGCGGAAACCCAAAGCGATGCGCGCTCTATGCTCACGCTGCTCTCGGGGCGCCGTCACCGGGTTATCTCCGCGCTCGCTGTCCTGCAGGGCGGTACGCTCAGGCAGCGCTGCGTGGTCTCAGCGGTGAAGTTCAAACGATTATCCGATGAGGAAATTGAGCGCTACATTGCCAGCGATGAATGGCAAGGCAAAGCCGGTGGTTATGCCATTCAGGGATTAGCCGCCAGCTTCATCCCCTGGATGCAAGGCTCTTACTCAGCCATCGTTGGCCTACCGCTTGCTGAAGCCAATGCCCTGCTGCGTGCTGCCGGCGCGCACCCATGACGCCCTATGTCATTTTAGATGATGCCATCGTCCAAGTCCGCGCTGCGCTCATTGGCAAGGACGGACCAGAGCGCATCGCGCTATCGGGCCTTAGCGACGGCCCCGCCGCGGGCGCAATCGTCTCAGCGCAAGTCACGAAGCGTTTGGGCGGCCATGAGGATTGCATTGTCACCCTCAGCGATGGAAGCGAAGCACATCTCAGCGGGCGGCGCGGCGGCAGGGACCCCGACTTAACGCAGGGCGCGTCCTTCATTGCCGAAGTGGTGCGGGCCGGCGATATCGACAAGCGCCCGGAAGTGCGCCGCGTTGCAGCCGATACCGCGCTAACGCCGTACTGGGACGAGATTGACCAGTTTCTCAGCACGCTCCCACCAGGTTTTGACGGCGACATCCGCGTGGCAACGCCGCAGCTTTGGAGCCGCCGTGTATCGACTTGGCAAGCGCAATTCGCCCATCTCAAAGACGCCTTCAAACAAGATTTCCAAGAGCCTGGCGCCAAGTTTGCTGATAGCGGCGCGGATGATGCGCTTCTGGCCCTCATGAGCGAAAGATGGCCTCTGCCTGGTGGCGGCGACATTCGCTTTGGCAGCGTTAGCGGGATCACGGTGTTTGATATCAACACCGGCCCAGCGACGGGGCAAAAGGGCGCTCTCGCCGCCAACCTCAGCGCCGCCCGCGCTTTGCCGCAGCTCATCAGTATAGGCGCCTTTGGCGGATTGATGGTCGCCGATTTCATCGATCTGAAAGCCCATGGCGACCAAGGCCGTGTCCTAGAGGCTTTTGACGCCGCCAGCGCCGCGCTTGGCCTTAAGATCAAGCGCACAGGTTGGTCGAAATTCGGCATGGTGGAACTGCAAGCGCACAGACAAGGCAATGACCTCTCCGCCCAGCTTCTTAGCCGTGAAGGCGCAGGCTACCACGCGCCCCGCATCGCCCTGCTTACCCTGCAAAAAGCCCTTGCGCTTCTGCCACGTCCCATGGTGCTGCGGGTGGCCGAGCCCGTGCAGCGCTGGCTCGCAGCCCATGAAGGTGTAACCTTGCTGTCTGAGCGCCTATCACTGTCCATCACGGTGGTGGCTGAAGATGACATGTCATACGGTGCATGGGCCTTAGAGCCTGCGCCATAAAGGCCCTTGTACGCTAGGCGCATGCGCCTTACCTCAGAGATATGGTTCAGCTTGGAAAACGATGCCCCATGTGCGGCAAACCGACGGTCCACGAAGTCCGGCCGTTTTGCTCGACGCTGTGCCAATCGCGTGATTTGCTGAGCTGGGCGGGTGAAGGCTATGTCCTGCCCGGCGACAGCCCGCTCGATGGCCTGCTCCAGCCAGGCGACGATGCCGACAAAGCCTAGCGAAGCAAAACCCCTCGACAACCCCAGCCCCCTCCCCTATAAGGCGCGAGCTTTTTGCTCCGCCTGACACCCCTTGGCGGAGCCATTGGTTCGCCCGGGTAGCTCAGGGGTAGAGCAGCGGATTGAAAATCCGCGTGTCGGTGGTTCGATTCCGCCCCCGGGCACCACTTTCCAAAAAGAAAGTGATGCCCGGTCATCAAAAAACCGGTTCGAAC
>JBCCDR010000088.1:0-8969 GCA_039030675.1 Pseudomonadota bacterium
CTGGCCATCTCAGATCAGATGGCACTGCTACTCGAAAATGCTGACCTCAACAGCACCAATCGAGACCTGACGGAGCAGCTAAATCACGGACAGACCTATATTAGCCATTTGCGTATCATGGTTGCCGTCTTCACCATTGGTATCATCGGCTTCTTGCTTGACCGGCTGATGCTGGCGCTGCAAGCCGCCTTTACCTTCTCAGCCCAGCGCTAAGGGAGGCAGGTAGCATGGCGATTTTAGAGCTGAAGAAGCTAACCAAGCGCTACGGCGATACGGAGGTCTTAAGCGACATTGACCTGTCCATTGAAGATGGTGAGTTTGTCGCCATCCTCGGGTTTTCAGGGACCGGCAAGACAACGCTCATCAGCCTCATCGCTGGTCTCATCGAAGCGGATGAAGGCGACGTCTTCGTCAAAGGCAAGCCCGTCAAAGGCGCCGGACCTGACCGCGGCATTGTCTTCCAGTCCTACTCTTTAATGCCTTGGCTTACCGTCTTTGGAAACATCCGCCTGGCTGTGGATGCGGTGTTCAAAAAACAAAGCCGCGCGGAAAAAGATGCGCTCACAAATCGCTATATCGATATGGTGGGTCTCAGCCACGCTGCGGACCGCCGGCCAGCCGAGCTATCAGGCGGCATGCGCCAGCGCGTTGCCGTGGCGCGCGCTCTTGCCATTCGCCCAGAAATCTTGCTGCTTGATGAGCCTCTGTCGGCGCTGGATGCGCTCACGCGTGCTAAGCTCCAGGACGAGATTGAGCGCATTTGGGGCGAAGAGAAAAAGACTGTCGTCCTGATTACCAACGATGTGGACGAAGCCTTGCTTTTGGCTGACCGCATTATCCCGCTTCACCCTGGCGTGAATGGTAAAGGCGCCACGCTGGGCCCTGAATTTAAAGTCGATATTACCCGTCCGCGCGACCGGGCGGATATAAACCATGACCCGGTGTTCAAAACACTTCGCAAAGACATCACCACCTACCTGATGCGTGCCGGCAGCAGCCGCGCGAGCGCTGGCGATAATGTGATTGAACTGCCCGAGGTTGAACCCAAGCATGCGCTTGAAGAGCTGCCCAAGGCCTATCAGGAAGCCGCTGCCGGCCCCAACTTGAAGCGCTACCTGGAGTTCTCACAAACCACCAAAATTTACCCCACGCCCAAAGGCCCGCTGTGCGTGGTCGACCAGTTCGATTTGAAGATGCCCAAGGGACAATTCATCACACTGATTGGCCATTCCGGGTGCGGCAAATCCACGGTGCTGTCCATGGCGGCAGGCCTGAATGAGATTTCCGGCGGCGGTATCATTTTGGACAACAAAGAGGTCGTCGACGCTGGCCCAGAACGCGCCGTTGTTTTCCAAGCGCCCTCGCTGATGCCGTGGCTCACAGCCTTTGAGAATGTGGCGCTTGGTGTCAGCCGGGTTTACCCGCATGCAAGCCGCGCAGAGCAGCGCGATATCGTCAGCTACTATCTTGGCAAAGTCGGTCTCGCCGATAGCCAAAACAAACTCGCTTCAGACCTGTCCAACGGCATGAAGCAGCGCGTTGGCATTGCGCGTGCCTTTGCGCTCAGTCCAAAACTTCTGCTGCTGGATGAGCCCTTTGGCATGCTCGACAGCCTCACGCGCTGGGAGCTGCAAGAGCTGCTCATGGACGTGTGGACCCGCACTAAAGTCACCGCCATCTGCGTGACCCATGATGTGGATGAAGCCATTTTGCTGGCCGACCGGGTCGTGATGATGACCAATGGGCCTAAAGCCCGCATTGGCAAAATCGTGGACGTGAATATCGAGCGCCCACGCAGTCGTGCGGCGCTTTTAGAGCATCCTGACTATTACGCCTACCGCCAAGAAGTCCTCGACTTCCTCGAAGAATATGAACACGGCGCCACCTCGAAAAAAGAGAAGAAAGCCGCCGCATGAAAGGAGTAGACGTGAAGCAAAAACTTGTTGTCGTCGGCAATGGCATGGCCGCTGGCCGCGCCATGGAACGCCTGCTTGATGCGGCGCCGGACGCATATGACATTACTGTCTTTAACGCCGAGCCGCGGGTGAATTATGACCGCATCATGCTCTCACCGGTTTTGTCGGGTGAGAAGGCCTATGAAGACATCCTCATCCATGATGATGCCTGGTATGAGACGAACGCCGTCTCGCTGAAGAAGGCGTGCAAGGTTGAGATGATTGACCGTCAGGCCAAGACGGTCACAGGCGCAGATGGCACCGTCGCGCCCTATGACAAACTCATCATCGCGACCGGTTCAAATCCGTTTATCATTCCCGTGCCGGGCCACGACCTGGATGGCGTGTTGGCCTATCGGGATCTAGACGATGTCGACGCGATGCTTGAAGCCGCAAAAGGCAAAGGGCGCGCGGTTGTTATTGGGGGAGGGCTGCTTGGGCTCGAAGCAGCAGCAGGGCTGAAAGCCCAAGGCATGGATGTGACAGTGCTGCATCTCATGCCGACACTGATGGAGCGCCAGCTGGATGAAGCGGCTGGCTATCTGCTTGAAAAGGCCGTCAAAGAACGCGGCATCAAGGTCATCACGCGGGCCAATACCAAAGCCATCTTGGGCGTTGATGGCGTCCAATCGGTGCAGTTGGACGATGGCACCATGATACCGGCTGAACTGGTCGTCATGGCTGTTGGCATCAAGCCCAGTGTTGCGTTGGCGCAAGAGGCGGGCATTGAGACGGGGCGCGGTATCCTTGTGGATGATAACATGCGCACCAGCGATCCAGATATTCTGGCGGTCGGGGAATGCGTTGAGCACCGCGGCCAGTGCTATGGCCTGGTGGCGCCGCTCTATGAAATGGCCAATGTGGTCGCAAGCCAGCTGCAGGGCGAGGTGGACGCGTCCTATGAAGGCTCCGTCACCTCAACCAAGCTAAAGGTGACCGGCATTGATCTGTTCTCTGCTGGCGATTTCAGCGAAGGCGAAGGCCGGGAAGACATTGTCTTCAGAGACCCCTCACGCGGCGTCTACCGCCGCTTGGTGCTTGAGGACAATAAAATTATCGGCGCTGTTTTGTACGGCGACACCACCGATGGCGCTTGGTTCTTCGATATGCTCAAGCGCGGCGTTGATGTGACCGAGATGCGTGAGACGCTTATTTTCGGCCAAGCCTATCAAGGAGGGTCCCCGCTCGACCCTATGGCGGCCGTTGCAGCCTTGCCGGATGATGCAGAAATCTGCGGCTGTAACGGCGTTTCGAAATCGACCATTATTGACGCCATAAACGGCGAGGGGCTGGGCAGTGTTGAGGACGTGCGCGCCTGCACCAAAGCCTCAGCGTCTTGTGGCTCTTGTACGGGCCTTGTCGAGCAGCTGCTGGCCTTTACGCTTGGCGATGCGTTCGATGCCGGCGGCGTAAAGCCCATGTGCGGCTGTACGGACTTGGGCCATGGCGATGTGCGACGCTTGATTGTGGCCAAAGAGCTCAAGTCCATGCCCGCCGTCATGCAGGAGCTTGCGTGGAAGACCAGCTGCGGCTGCGCCAAGTGCCGCCCAGCGCTGAACTACTACCTGCTGTCCACCTGGCCTGGTGAGTATATTGATGACAGCCAGTCCCGTTTCATCAACGAGCGGGTGCACGCCAATATTCAGAAAGACGGCACCTATTCCGTGGTGCCGCGCATGTGGGGCGGCATGACCACCTCAGGCGAGCTGCGTGCGATCGCTGATGTGGTCGATAAATATGACATCCCCTCCGTGAAGTGCACGGGCGGCGCGCGCATTGATATGCTCGGCGTAAAGAAGGAAGATTTGCCGGCTGTTTGGAAGGACTTAAACGCTGCTGGCCTGGTCTCCGGACATGCCTATGGTAAAGCGCTGCGGACTGTGAAGTCCTGTGTGGGGACGGACTGGTGCCGGTTTGGCACGCAGGATTCCACGGGTCTGGCCATTAAGGTTGAGAAATTCATGTGGGGCAGCTGGACGCCGCACAAGCTCAAACTGGCTGTCTCTGGCTGCCCAAGAAACTGTGCGGAGGCTACCTGCAAAGACGTCGGCGTGGTCTGTACGGATACCGGCTATGACATCCATTTTGCCGGCGCTGCAGGCATGGAAGTGCGCGCCACGGACCTGCTGGCCCATGTGGAGACGGAGGAAGAAGCGCTGGAATATATCTGCGCTGTCACGCAGCTGTACCGCGAACAGGCCTGGTATCTCGAGCGCATTTGGAAATGGATGCTGCGTGTGGGCAAGGACACTGTGATTGCCCAGGTCGTTGATGATGCGGAGAACCGCAAGGCGCTCTATGAGCGTTTCGCCTATAGCCAAAAATTCAGTCAAGCCGACCCATGGGATGAGCGCGCGAACGGCAAGGACGCGCATGAGTTTGCAGCCATGGCGGAAATCGACATGGAGCAGGTGGCGTGACCGAAATGACGGATTTCGATTGGGCAGACATTGGCGCGCTAGACGACATCCCAAAGCGGGGTGCCCGCGTCGTCAAAAGCCCGCTTGGCTGCATTGCTGTGTTTCGAACGGGGGAGGACGAGATCTATGCCTTGGAAGATAAGTGCCCGCACAAAGCGGGCCCGCTGAGCCAAGGCATTGTGCATGATAAGGCGGTCACATGCCCGCTGCACAACTGGGTCATCAGCTTAGAAACGGGGCTTGTGCAAGGCGGCGATGCTGGCCAGGTACAAACCATCCCCGTGAAAATTCGCGGCGGACGCTTGTTGCTCTCTCGCACAGCCTGGCTCGCTAGCGCGCGGTAAGCTATGTCGGCTGACGTCAAGACCACATGTCCTTATTGCGGTGTTGGCTGCGGTGTGCTTGCACGCATAGACGGCGATGCGGTGAGCATTGAAGGCGATACGAGCCACCCCGCCAATTTCGGCAAGCTCTGCTCAAAAGGCGCTGCGCTGGCGGATGTGCTCAGCCTGGAAGGGCGGCTGCTTGCGCCTCATGTGGGCGGCGAAAAAGTCTCTTGGGACACCGCCTTGGATACGGCTGCTGCGCGTATCAAAGACGCGCTTGAGACGCACGGACCAGAGAGCGTCGCCTTTTATGTGTCTGGTCAGCTACTGACAGAAGACTATTACGTCGCCAACAAACTGATGAAGGGCTTCATCGGCACAGCCAATATCGACACCAATTCCCGGCTTTGCATGGCATCGTCGGTTGCCGGTCATAAACGCGCCTTTGGGGAGGACGCTGTTCCAGGGACCTATGAAGACCTGGAACAGGCTGATTTGGTGGTCTTTACCGGCTCAAACTTTGCCTGGTGCCATCCTGTGCTGTTCCAGCGCGTGCTTGCAGCGAAGGAAAAGCGTCCGGGCATGCAAATCATTGCCATTGACCCGCGCCAAACGGCAACGACCGAACAGGCCGATTTGCATTTGGCGCTGAGGCCGGGCAGCGATGTGGCGCTTTTCCAAGGCTTGCTTGCTTGGCTCAATCGTCAAGGTGCGGGCGACGCCGATTATGTGGACGTCCATGTTGAAGGCATGAACGCTGCCTTGGAAGCGGCCGCGCCTTTCACATTGGACCGCGTCGCGGCAGCGACTGGACTCGAGAAGCGCGCCATTCGGCAGTTCTACAAGGCCTTCGCCGCCACGCAGAAGACGGTCACAGTTTACTCTCAAGGGGTGAACCAAGCCGCCGATGGCACTGACCGTGTGAACACCATCCTCAATTGCCATCTGTTCACCGGCCGGGTTGGCAAGCCCGGGTGCGGGCCATTCTCCATCACCGGCCAGCCGAATGCCATGGGCGGGCGCGAGGTGGGCGGTCTTGCCAATCAACTGGCCAGCCATCTTGATATCGACAACCCAGACCATCGCAGCGCCGTTCAAGCCTTTTGGCGCTCTCCTTTCATTGCGCAACGCGCGGGCCTGAAGGCCGTCGACATGTTTGACGCCGTCGCCGCCGGGAAAATCAAAGCCATTTGGATTATGGGCACCAACCCCGTCGACAGCCTGCCCAATGCAGATGCTGTGCGCGCTGCCCTCAAGGCCTGCCCAACGGTTATTGTGTCCGACGTTACAGCTGATACGGACACCGCCAAATGCGCGGATATTCTACTTCCAGCCGCCCCATGGGGCGAGAAAGATGGCACCGTCACAAACTCTGAGCGGCGCATCTCCCGCCAACGCGCGTTACGACCGCTTGCAGGCCAGGCGAAGCCAGACTGGTGGGCACTGTGTGAAGTTGCCAGGCGCTTAGGCTTCGGCGATGCCTTCAGTTTTGGCAGCGCGGCCGACGTGTTTCGCGAATATGCGCAGCTAACCAATCAGGTCGTCACCAAGCCCACCAAACTCAATTTTGGGCCCTTGGAAGATATTAGCGATGCGGCCTATGAGGCGCTCTTGCCGGTTCAGTGGCCGATTGGCGCGCGCGGTGACGGGCGGCTTTATGGGGATGGTCAGTATTCCACGCCCAGCGGGAAAGCCCGCGCTGTCGTCCCGGCAGCGTCAAAGCCCGCGCCGCGCGAAGGTTATACGCTAAACACGGGCCGTATCCGCGACCAATGGCACACCATGACCCGCACTGGTTTGTCTGCGCGGCTGTCGCAGCATTTGCCCGAGCCGTTTGTGGATATTCATCCTGAAGACGCGCTGCGCGAAGGCATTGGCCATGCCAGCTTGGTGGCGCTGTCCTCGCCCCATGGCAAAGCAATTGTGCGGGCCCGTATTACAGCGCGCCAGCAGCCAGGCAGTATTTTTGCCCCCATGCATTGGACGGGGCAGTATGCAAGCGCGGGGCGGGTGGATGCTTTGGTGGCTGCCAACACAGACCCGTTTTCAGGCCAGCCAGCGCTGAAGGCGTCCATGGTCTCTATGAAACCGTTCAGCGCGGGGTGCCATGGGTTTATCGTTTGCACGCGGCGGCCGACGCTGGATGCTGCCTATTGGGCGGTGGCCACGTGTAAAGGCGGTGTGCGGCTGGAATGTGCTGGCGAGCCTGCGCTTAAAGAAGCCTTTACTACTTGGCTTGAGACCACCTTCCCAGAGGCAGAAACAGTCCACTATGAAGACCAGGCAAGCGGCCACTCGCGCCTTGCCGTTTTTGACAACGATAGGCTGGTCGCAGCTGGCTTTTTCAGCCCCACTTTGGTGGACGTGGCCCGCCAATGGGTCGTCGACCAGCTCAGCGCGGGTGCGCAGTCGCGCCAAGCCCAGCACCGCCTTCTCGCCGGACGTCCAAAAGTGAGCGAAGGTCATGACGGCGCGACCATCTGCTCGTGTATGGGCGTGGGTATTCAAGCCATCAAAGCAGCCGCGCGCACGTGCAGGAGCGTTCATGCCATCGGCGCTGCTACGGGCGCTGGCACAGGCTGCGGGTCCTGCCAGTATGAAATCAAAGCCATCTTGGCCGAAGCGGAGGGGAAAGAAGATGCAATCCAGGCAGCCATCTAGCGCCAACGCCCCGCGCGTCGCCGCCTTGGAAACCTTGCCGCTGTTCTTCTCGTTGAAGGACAAAAGGGCCCTGGTGGCTGGCGGCAGTGACGCAGCGGCTTGGAAAGCAGAGCTACTTGCCGCAACCGGCGCGCAGGTCACTGTCATTGCGCCAGTGCTGAGCGACGCGATGGACGCGGTAGTCGCCCGCGACGGGCTGCATGTGGAGAGGCGCGACTGGCAGGATAGTGATTTTGAAGGCTGCGCAATCGCTATTGGCGATGTTGAAGACGGCCCGGCTTTCGCTGCTGCGGCCCGCCAGGCTGGTGTGCCGGTCAACACCATTGACCAGCCCGCCACCTGTGATTTCCAGTTTGGCAGCATTGTGAACCGTTCTCCGGTTGTCATTGGTATTTCAACAGGCGGCGCAGCGCCAATTCTTGGCCAAGCCATTCGGCGCAAGATAGAAACACTCCTGCCCGCGAGCGTCTCTGCCTGGGCTGCGCTGGCCAAATCCATGCGCGCGGAAATCAGCAAGCGCTGGCCCGATGCAAACACCCGCCGCCAGGTCTGGCAGCGCTTTGCCGATAAGGCCTTGCGCGCGCCGGCGCCGCAATCGCCGGATGATATTCTCGCCTGTGGCGCCCACCCCAGCGCGCCATCCCAAGGCCGCGTCACCTTGGTGGGAGCAGGGCCCGGCGATGCCGAGCTTCTCACGCTCAAAGCCGTCCGCGCGCTGCAAAGCGCAGATGTTATCTTGTTTGACGACTTGATTTCACCCGACGTGCTGGAGCTTGCCCGCCGCGAAGCCAAACGCATGCTGGTGGGCAAACGCGGGCATCGCCCCTCCTGCCGCCAAGAAGATATCAACGACTTGATGATGCGTCTTGCCAAGCAAGGCAAACACGTGGTGCGCCTCAAATCCGGTGACCCGATGATTTTCGGCCGGGCTGGGGAGGAAATTGCCATGCTTGAGGCAGCCGGTATTTCCGTGTCGGTCGTGCCTGGCGTCACCAGCGCCCTCGCGGCTGCAGCACAGGCAAAAATCTCGCTCACGCACCGTGACCATGCGCAATCTGTGCGCTTTGTGACCGGTCACTCAAAGGCGGGCTGCCTGCCCGATTTGGACTTTGAGGGCCTGGCAGACCCGCGCGCAACGCTGATGGTCTATATGGGCGGACGCACAGCGCAGGATTTCGCTCAGCAGCTTTTGGACAACGGGCTAAAGCCAGCCCGGCCCGTCGCCGCTTTTCGCAATGTGGGCCGTCCTGACCAAAGCACCGCGCCGACTACGCTGGGTGCGATGGCCGCCGAAGGCCTCGAGCACACACCCGACCCAATCCTTATCGGCATTGGGGATGTGTTCGAAGGGTGCGAAGCGCAGTGTGCGATGGAAAGCGATGCCGCGGCGGATGCGGAGCTCCGCCTCAAAGTTGCAAACTAGCCTTTCAAAAAAGTCATATTTTAGAATTTGATACGCGCTCATTTAGAAGCGTTCTCTTGCGTCATTGCGTTTGGCCGCTAAACTGCCCTACACGCTATCGGCGAGTCGGAGGGGGCTAAATGGCACGGCTGGGTGACGCTCTAGGCATACTGGCTGGCGCATTCACCCGCCTGCTTGTTTGGCA
>JBCCDR010000089.1:0-8960 GCA_039030675.1 Pseudomonadota bacterium
CCGAGCCAAATCATAGGCCAAGACGAGGCTATCGAGGCGCTCATCGTACAGGTCCGAGGTGAGATGATTGATTGCAATCTCGCCAATGAACCGGTCGTCTTGGTCAACCACCACCAGCATGCCGCGGGTCTGCGTGGCCAGAAGAGCGCGAATGCGGCCCAGCTTGGTGGTGGCCGGAATGGTCACAAAGTCTTGGTCCATCACGCTATCAACGGTCCGAGACCTGAGGGCCAAGCGCGCCCGGCTGTCCGTGAGAGCCAGGCCGCGGCGTTTGAGCTGCAGATTAAAGAAACTGATGTCGAACAACCGGCTCGCCACCAAGCTTGCCACGGCCGTTGCGCCCATGAGTGCCAAAGTGACCTGATAGCTGCCCGTAAGCTCAAAGACGATGAGGATAGTGGAAATGGGCGCGCCGAGGACCGCCCCTGCCACAGCCGCCATGCCGACAATGGCGTAGAGGCCGTGCGGTGCAGACAGTGTTGGAAATATCTGCGTTGCTTGCATGCCAAAGGCCCCGCCAAGCATGGCGCCAAGAAACAGAGATACGGAGAAAACCCCTGTTCCGAAACGCCCGGCGATGCAAATGGCAGAAAGCAGGATCTTGCCGCAAAGCAAAACAACAAGCGCCAAGAAGGGAAGCTGCATGGTCAGCGCATCAGACGTCGCGCCATAACCAACGCCTAACAATTCAGGCGCAACCAGCGCGCACAGGCCAACAAAGGCCCCGGCAACAACGGGATTGGACCACCGCGGTATGGGCAGGCGCTGATAGAAGTCCTCAGCCACCACAACGGAGCGCATGAACAATATCGCGACAAAGGCTGACAGAGCGCCAAGCAGCAGAAACGCTGGCACTTCAAAGAACGTCGCGATGGAATAGTCGGGAATATCAAAGGCTGGATAATCCCCGATGTGAATGCGGGTCACAATCGTGCCAAGCACGCCGGCGATCACGATGGGCGCGAAGGAGGCGATGGCGTAACTGCCAAGCACCACTTCAAGCGCAAAGAACACCCCAGCAATGGGCGCATTAAAGCTGGCAGCAATGGCAGCCGCAACGCCGCAGCCTAGAAGCGTTCTTGCCGTTGCAGGCGGGGCCTTCAGCCAACTGGAAACCGCCGATGCCAGCGCGCCGCCGAGATGGATCATAGGGCCCTCGCGGCCAACCGATGACCCCGCGCCTAAGGCCGTGATAGAGACCAAGGCACTGGCAATAGCCTTGCGAAACGACACTTTCCCTGCGCCGACCATATTCGCTTCAATCACATCCGCAACCGAGCCGGCCGGCTGGCCTTTCAATAAAGAGCGCAGCATGAACGCAACCAAAATCCCGCCGACAATGGGGGGGATGACTTTGGAATACCAATCGAGCGAGCGCAGCCAATCGACCATGTCTTCCGCCGCGGTGCCGAACGCCAAAAACTGAATAGAATCCACGCCAATACGGAAAAGAAGGGCTGCATAGCCGACCACGATGCCAATCACAGCCGCTGACAACCCAGTGGCAACGGGATCGGTGCCGCGATCCCCGAGCGTTCGAAACCATTCAAGCGTTTCGGCAATGCTATCGCGCAGCCAACCTAACATCTTGAAGCGACCACAATCTCCCCTTAGCGTTGTCACTAGATATGGCAGAGAGACGCCGCAAAGAGCCAGCGAATAAGCAGGCTTAGCGCCGCTTTCTTTGCATTTTTGTAAAACGGGTTTGGTGTGAAACGATTCGTCTTAGTCTTGGTTGGCCTTTTGGCAGCGCTTGCGGCTGTCGTCGTGATTGTGCCGTCTTTTTTTAACTGGAACAGCCAAAAAGACCTGATCGAAGAACAGGCCAGCGCGGCGCTGGGCCAGCCGGTCTCCATTGCAGGAGACTTGTCGCTGAGCATCCTACCCAGCCCGCGCTTGTCTGCTGGCGGGCTTAAAGTGGGCAGCCGGGAGACTTTGGACGCTGGGCCCTATATCAGCGCCGATCTGGTCGATATTCGCGTTGCGTTCAAACCACTGCTCTCAGGCAAGATTGAAGCCAGCAGCATCATCCTCGACGCGCCTAAAATCGTGATCCTGACCGGCCAGGACGATGAGACGGCCGAAGCGGAAACAGCAAGCGCGGCGCCGGACCTTGCGCTGCCTGAAGTGCTGGTCAGCAAAGGCCAGCTGGTTTTTGTTGAAGCCAAAAGCGGGGCTGAAACATCCATCTCCAACATCAATGCCAAACTGGCAGCTGACTCAATCAATGGTCCCTTCGTTATTGACGGCGCGCTATCCGTCGAAGGCCAAGAGCTTGACCTGCTGGTGAAGACAGGACGCATTGATACCGTCGACTTTCCCTTCGACGTAAAGTTCAGCGCGCCCAGCGCCGGGGCCCTTGAAGCCAGCTTAGTGGGCACCGCCCGCGATGTCCTGACCACGCACCCGGCCGCGAGCGCTCAGCTTTCCATCACAAGCCTTGATATCGGCGCGGCGGCCAACCGGCTTTCGAGCGCCGATGTCGCCGCTTTGGCTGGTCAGACTCTCGGAATTGCAGGCCGCGTAGAGCTGACGGGAACACGCGTCACCCTTCCGGATTTAGCGCTCTCCCTAGGCGACATGCGCGCGGACCTGCGCGGCGAGGCCACTGTGTCAAACGGTCAAACCGTGGCGACGTTCAATCTGTCGTCAAACCGCATTGATCTTGAACCCTTTCTCAGCACGCCTGACGAGGCAAACACCCGCATCAACAAGCTCGAGGCCAGCCTGCCCGAAAATGTCAAAGTGACCCTTACGGCGGACATCGGCGCGATTGATGGCCTGGGCGTCCCCATGCAAAATGTAAGGCTTGCAGGGCGCTTATCATCCAAGCGGCTTGATGTGTCCCTCACCGAGCTGACACTGCCAGGCGGCGTTAATGCGACGACGGATATGACGCTGGAAGAGCGCAATGGCCAGCTTACGGGACCCCTGCGTGCCCAGATATCAGGCGCGAACGCAGCGCCTTTGCTGACGGCTCTCATGGGTCCGGATGCGGCCTTGCCGCCAGCGCCTCTGCCACTCAACCTGCAACTCGATGGCGCTGTTGAGACCACACAAATTTGGCTGAAAGCCTTGGTCGGCGCGCTGGGCGAAACCCGCATCAATGCCTCTGCCAATCTCGCTTACGGCGATGATGCGACGGCGAGCTTGAAAGCAAGGCTGGGCCGCATCAATCTCGATGACTGGATTGCAGACGGCCCCGCAAGCAAGGCAGCGGCAGACGAGAACGCAGGCAGCGCCGTCTCAGGCCTCCTGAATGCAGACATCGAAGTCGCGGAACTCGCCCGGGCAGGCCAAACCTATGAAGACGTGCGCATTGTCACCCGCGTTGAGGGGGAAACGGCCACCTTGGAGACGCTGAGCTTGGGCAAAGCCCCTGGCGCCGTTGTTTCCGCCAGCGGCAGCGTGCGCAATCTGTCAGGAGACGCACCGCAGCTCGATTTACGCTTCAAAGCCAGCGGCGCAAATGCAAGTCAGCTACTCGCCCTTGCGGGGCAAGAGCCGATTGAATCGCTGGACAAGGCTGGCAAGGTGTCTTTGTCGGGTACCGTAAGCGGCTCAAGCGAACAGCCAAGCATTGATGCCCAAGGCAGCATTGGAGATCTGTCCCTTAAAGCCAACGCAGCGCTTGCGGCTTTAAGCACCGAAATGCCAACGGTGCGCGGCTCCCTACAAGCGCAATCCTCAAACCTTGGCGCCATGCTCGCCCGTATGGAGCTGCTTGACCCAAGCCAAGGCGGCAGGCAAGCGCAGGCCTTTTCAGTGGAAAGCACTTTTGAAATGGCTGGCTCCGCCCAGACTGCCACCGTGACCGGGGGCACGGGCTCTGGCCAGTTCAACGCGCGCTATAGCAACAACGGCGAGCAGATGAGCGTTGACGTAAACGCCAAAGCTGCAGACCTGACGCGCTTCATCACATCACTGGGTATCGCATTTGACCCCGCCGGCGCGCGTCTTGGCGGCCTGGATACGCAAGTGGCCCTCTCTGGTCCGCCGCAAGCCCTGACAGCGCGGACCTTTAATATGATGATCGGTCCAGCACGCTTGACGGGATCGGGCCGGCTAGATGTGAGCGGCCCTGTCACAAAAGTAGATTTCAGGCTGACCGGACAAAATCTCGACTTAGCGGCGATCCTGCCCGAAGCAGATACCGGCGCCCAGCAAGTCGCCTCGGGAACAGGACAGCGCTGGTCAAAAGAGCCGCTCGACCTTGCTGCTCTTGAAAGCATTGACGGTGTTGTCACGCTCGATCTGGACCGGCTGACCTGGCAAACCTATGAACTTAAAAACGTGCGCGCCAGCGTGGCCAGCGAAGGCAAAACGCTGCGTATCGCGCTTGACAGAGCCCTGCTCTTTGACGGACCGGCGAGCCTTGCCATCAACTTAGATGGCTCAAGCATACCGGCGCTGAGCACCGAATTGGCCCTCAACAACGCCAATGTCGAGAAGGCCACGCAGTCCAGCGCGGCCATCGCGCCGCTGACTGGCACCCTCAATCTCAATGGACAATTTTCCGGCAAGGGCGTGAGCGAATACGATATCGTCAACACGCTCAATGGCTCAGCGCGCTTTGTGGTGACGGACGGCATGGTCAACGGCATTGACATCGTCAGCATCAACGAGCGCTTTGGCAATCTGCGCACGGTCGCAGACTTTGTCCAAATCGCCGGCAGCGCCTTGCAAGGTGGGCAAACGCATTATGAGACCATCTCCGTCGACTTGGTGGCGCGCAATGGCGTGCTATCGACGCAAAACATGCGCACACAGATTGATGGCGGCGCCCAAGCGGGGCTGAATGCCCGCATTGATTTGCCAGAATGGCAGGTTCAAGCTGACGGCTCCTTCGCGCTTGCTGACCATCCACAAGCCCCGCCGGTGGGCGTGAGCATTCGCGGCCGGCTAGACAGCCCGGCGATTACTTATGAAACCAAAGCCATCCAGAATTATCTTGGCGCGCGCTTTGGCGCAGCCGTTCTGCGCGGGGTCGTCAAAGGCGATGGGTTTGGCTTTAAGGACATCTTAGGCGGCGGCACACCTGCTGAGGAAACGCCGGAAGAAACCGCAACGCAGGAACCCGTTGCAACGCCAGAAGAAAAACTGCGCGATTTGATTTTAGACGGCTTTTTCGGCGGCAAAAGAAAAAGTTCGCCTTAAGCCGCTGGCTCTAAAAGCGAGCGCGCAGCAGCCCGCGCCGCCTCGGTAATCACCTCGCCGGACAACATACGGGCGATTTCCTCTTGGCGGTCTTCTTCACTGAGCGGCTGAACGTCTGTCAACGTTTCAGCGCCCTTCGTTTTAGCAATTTGCCAGTGTTTCTGACCAAGAGCGGCCACCTGCGGCGAATGCGTGACGACAATGACCTGCCCCGTTTGCGCCAAGCGCGCCAAGCGGCGCCCAATGGCTGCGGCGGTGGGCCCGCCAACGCCGCGGTCGACCTCATCGAAAATCATGGTCTGCGCGCCGCCCTCTCCTGCCAGCGCGACTTTCAGCGCCAGGATGAACCGGGAAAGCTCACCGCCGGACGCGATTTTGATGATGGGACCAAAGGATGAGCCTGGATTGGTAGAGACCTCAAATTGGCACTGGTCGGCGCCCTGCGCAGACCACTGATGCTCCGGCAGAATATCGACAACGGAGCGAAAACGCGCGGCCTCCATTTTAAGCGGCGGCAGCTCCGCATTGACGGCATCGTCAAGAGCCGTTGCAGCCTTCGCGCGCACTTTGGATAGCGCGCTGGCTGCTTTTCGAAATGCTGCCTCTGCCTTCTGCGCGGCTGCCTCTAAATCGCTGACATCGGTTTGGCTTTGCGCCAGTTCCTTGAGCTTGTCTTCCATCGCGACCATCAGCTGCGGCAGCGCATCGACTGCAACACCATGCTTGCGGCCCAAGGCGCGCAGATCAAACAGCCGTTTTTCCGTCTGGTCCAGCGCCGCAGGGTCCACATCAACCTCTTGGATGAGATGTGAGAGCTGTTGCAACGCGGCGTCGGTTTCAATCGCTGCCCGGTCGAGCGCATCGAGCACCTGCGTGAGCCGCTCATCGCTCGCTTCAGGCAGCCGCGCGAGGGTGCGAATGAGGGTGCGGATTTGCGCGTCAGGGCCGGAATTTCCCGTCGCTTCCTCATAGGCATCTTGCAAACTTGTAAGCATGCGTATGCCGCGCTGCATTTGCGCGCGCTCGGCCGCCAGCTGGGCCTCCTCACCCACCTCAGCGGCCATGTCCGCAAGCTCTTTGACGCTGTCCTTCAAATAGGCTTCTTCAGCAACCATCGCCTCCAGGGTGCTGCGCTTCTCTTCAAGGGCCTTCTGGGTTTTGATCATTTGCGTATGCAGCGCGCGCACGTCGCTGACCTGCTTTAAAAGACCGCCGAATTGGTCCAGAAGCGCCAAATGGCCCTTGCTGTCCAAAAGGCCGCGTTCATCATGCTGCCCATGGATTTCAACGAGCTGCCCACCCAAAGCGCGCAGCAAACTTGCGCTGACCGGCGCATCATTCACATACGCCCGGCTCGCACCATCGGCACGCAGCTGCCGGCGCAGAATCAGCTGGTCATCAGCCTCAATGCCAGCCTCTTCCAGCTGCGCATGAATGGGATGTGCTTTGGGGAGATCAAAAACAGCGCTGACAGCGCCTGTGCTTGCGCCCTCTCTAAGCAGCCCAGCATCCGCGCGGGCGCCCAGCGCTAAACTTAGGCTGTCGAGGAGGATTGATTTGCCGGCGCCGGTCTCGCCGGTCAGGACATTGAGGCCTTCTTCAAGCTCTAAGCGCAGGTGCTTTATGAGAACGATGTTGTCAATGAACAGGCTGGTCAGCACCGCGCCGCACCTTTCTGACTGGCTGCCTGCGCTAGCTTTTGCCTTGGATCAGCTCATAGGAATAGCGGTACCATTTGCTGCCCGGATAATTAAAGCCAAGCGTCGCCGCAGCCTTTTGCGCTTCTGTCGTGATCCCAAGCGAGAGGAAGCTCTCCGTCATTCTATGCAACGCTTCGGGCGCGTGGCTGGTCGTATCATAGTTATCGACGACCGATTTAAAGCGGCCGATGGCTGCCAGATGTTGACCCTGGCGCTGGTAGAAACGGCCAATCTCCATCTCTTTGCCCGCTAAGTGATCGCGCGCCATATCAATCTTGAGGCTGGCGTCCTCCGCATATTCTGAATCTGGGAAGCGGCGCGTGACTTCGTTGAGCGCCTGGAGCGCGCGCTGCGTCATTTTTTGATCGCGCGCGATATCAATGATGCGCTCATAATGGCAGATGGCGATCAGATAATAAGCGTAATCAGTGTCGGCATTACCCGGATGGAGCGTCAAAAAACGCTCAGCGGACAGCACCGCATCATCATATTTGTTGGCGCGGTAATAGGAATAAGCGCTGAGCAGCTGCGCGCGCCTGGCCCATTGAGAATACGGGTGTTGGCGCTCGACTTCATCAAAGAAAATAGCGGCATCGCTATAGCGACCACGCTCTAAATAGTCTTTGCCCAGATTGTAGAGCGCCCCCACATCACGCGCTACGAATTTGCGCTCGCGGTCATCGTTCCCGCAGGCGCTTAAAAGAAGCGAAGCGGCGGTGGTCAAAACAGCAAAGGCGTAACGCATTCGGGTCCTCTTAAAAGCGCAAACAAAAGTGCTCACCAGCATGTAGCTTAAAGCGATCAATCAGGCAAAGAAAAGGCGGCCGAGCAAAAAGCAAGGCCGCCAGTGAGGTGGTTAGGACGAATTCAGATCAAAGCACTGGAGGGCAGTGCCTTAGTTGACTTGGCGGAAGAGGAAATTCGGAATTTCCAGCTCCCTGTCCCCGTCAGTCGCTTTTTTGGCAACCTCCGGAGCGGCTTGTTCAGGCGCGGGCGCCGGCTCTTTGGTGGTGATGGTCACCTCTTCAGCGCTCTGCGTTTCAGCGGCCTGGACGGGCGCATCTGCTTTGCCGCCAAGGCCGCGCTTGACCATGTCAAACAAAGACGGCGGCATGTCGCGGCTTGGCTGCGGCGATGACAGCGGTGTTTGCGCCTGCGCTGCCGGCTCTTCTACAACCATCGCCGGCTCTGGCGTGAAGCTGCTGGCTGTCTTTTCAGCAGGCTGCTCGACGGCGACGGTGCCAAGGTCCAAAGGCGCAGTGGCCGTGGCAGCGGAAACGCCAGTTTTTGCAGCAGCAGCCACATCATCACCAACAACTTTCAGCGCGATTTTCTCTGCGGGGCCTTCTTCGGCTTCCACAGTCACAGCGAGCTTCTCAGCTTCTTGGCGCGCCGCCACTTCACGTGGGTTCGGCGCAACGTCAGCTTCTGCATCAATGCCCGTTGCGACAACGGTGATGCGGAAGCGTCCATCCAGAGTTGGATCAAGAGCAGCGCCAAAGATCACATTGGCGTCCGGATCGACTTGGTCGGAGATGTGGGTAACAGCTTCGTCGATCTCCCAAAGCTTGAGATCATGTCCGCCGGTCACATTCACGACAACGCCTTTGGCGCCTTTGAGAGACACTTCATCGAGCAGCGGGTTGGAAATGGCTGCTTCAGCTGCTTCCGTTGCCCGGCGATCGCCTTCGGACTCGCCCGTGCCCATCATGGCTTTGCCCATCTCGCTCATAGCGGTGCAGATGTCAGCAAAGTCCAGGTTCACAAGGCCTTCCGCCAGCATCAAATCGGTGATGCCGCGCACGCCCGAGTGCAACACATCATCGGCCATAGCGAAAGCGTCCACCAGCGTGGTGTTCTCATCAGCCAGTCGGAACAAATTCTGGTTTGGAATAATTATGAGTGTATCGACAACCTTCTGAAGGACCTCAACCCCTTCTTCGGCCTGGCGCATACGCTTTGCGCCTTCGAACTGAAAAGGTTTGGTCACGACCCCAACAGTCAGAACTCCAAGCTCTCTGGCAGCTTGCGCAATAATCGGCGCGGCTCCGGTACCTGTGCCGCCTCCCATACCGGCGGTGATGAAGCACATGTGCGCTCCGG
>JBCCDR010000090.1:0-8874 GCA_039030675.1 Pseudomonadota bacterium
AGCGCTTGCCCCGCACGGTGTGCGCACGCCCTATTGGGGGCCGTTGTCTGGCCAATATGCCACCATCGGTGGGGCGCTGAGCCAAAACAGCCTGTTCCATGGCTCGGGCGTGCACGGCACAGTCGCTGATTCTGTTGTGGGCCTCCATGTGGTGCTGGCTGATGGCTCCACCCTGGTCACCGGCTCTGGCGCGCACAAGAATTCAAATCCGTTCTGGCGGCATTTCGGCCCGGACATCACGGGGCTTTTCACTGCGGATACGGGCGCGTTTGGCATCAAGGCCGTCGCGACTTTGCGCCTGATCACGGTGCCGAAGGAAACTGGCTATCTCAGCTACCGCTTTGACACCTTAGAAGCCATGCTGAGCGCCCAGGCCCGTATTGCGCGTCTTGGTATTGCCAGCGAATGCTATGGCTTTGACCCCTATTATAATGCCGGCTTTGAAAAGCAGGGCATCACCTTTGAGGAAGGGCTGTCAAAGGTCGGCCAGATTGCCCGCAAGGGCGGCCTGAAAGGGCTGAAGAACGCCGCCAAAGTCGCCTTAGGCGGCAAGAAAATCCTCAAAGACGTCAATTACTCCCTGCACTTGACGCTTGATGGCCACACTGAGCGGGTGGCGGCCGAGCATATGGACATTGCCGCTGATATCTGCGCGGATGAAGGCGGCTCTGAAATGGCCAACTCCATCCCCGTCGTGTTCCGCGGCGCGCCCTTTGGCGGTGTGCGGACCATCCTGCTGGGGTCAGAAGGTGAGATTTGGCTGCCTGTGCATGGGTTCTTCCCGCTGTCAAAAGCAGTGCCCGCGGCCGCTGCGACAGAGAAGTTCTTGGCTGAGCGCAAAGAGCTGATGGACCAGTGGGGCATCAAGACCAGCTATCTGACCTGTTTCGCAGGGCCTGAGTTCGTGATTGAGCCAAGCTTCTATTGGGAAGATGAGCTCGGCGACTTCCGCTTGTCGCTGATTGAGCCGGAATTCGCCGAGAAGTGGAAAGACATCCCAGCCAATGAAGCGCGCAGAGAAGTGGCGCTGAAGCTGCGCGATGAGCTGCGTGATTTGTTTGACGATCTTGGCGGCCTGCATCTGCAAATCGGGCGCTACTACCCTTACACGGAAATTATGAACAATGAGGCGCTCAAAAAAGTCGTGCGCGGCGTGAAGGGCGTGCTTGATCCGGAAGGCAAGATGAACCCGGGTTCGTTGGGTTTGGACTGAACCCAGTAAAGCCCGCTGCCCTGAACTTGATTCAGGGCCTTTCAAAAGCAGTCTGAGTTTCAGTTGGAAAGAGATGCTGAAGCAAGTTCAGCATGACGGATGAACGGGGAAGGTAACAAGACATGACCGAACGCATCGAATGGGGCAAATTTGCCATCTACGACTATGACGACGGTGATTTAGACGACCAGCCGGATATGGAATTTCCGTTCGTTCCGGGCTCGCGGTTTCGCGCGGCCAATATCGGCATTGATGAGCCGGCGGTCCAAATCAACTTAGAGGATTTCTACAAGGGCAAGGACATCCCCTGGACGCTCTCGCATGACGAGATTCACTATGTCATCTCCGGCGAGTGTGAGATTGAATACCATTTGCCGCCGCTGATGCTTGAGACGGGCAAGGTGGTCGCCAAAGCGGGCAGCACCTATTATATGCCGCGCGGGTGCAGGGTTGTGTGGCGGACCCTGTCAGACGAGCCGTTCCGCCATCTGTGCATCTGTTTTGGCAACCCCGGCTATCCCATCCCGGTGGTGCGCTCTCAGCAGGCCGGCTAGGGCGTTATCCAAAGCGCGCGCAGCCCGTGCCAGTCTGAGACAAATTGTTCTTTGCTTTTAAGGATTTGTCCAAATCTAATATCATTTGTAAGTCGCTGAACGCGGCCCCTGGCGGGTACTGTCTGCCCAGTACGACGTGTTCAGGGAGAGTTAGATATGCGTTGCGTCCTTTTAGCAGCCGCCGTGATGGCCGCTGCACCGGCGGCCCAGGCTGCCGTCATCACCTATGACATCAATGCCAATTTTGCGGTGCGGACCAATCCGGGCGGCAATGTAAACCAGCCCTCACCTCTGGGCGGGTTGTTAAACGGCTTCATCACGGTCGACACGTCTTTGACGGACAATGCCGCGATCTTGGATTTTGAATTCACCTCTTTTCTGCCGAACTTTCTGGGCGATCCCTCGCGCTCGGTTGACTATGATTTCAACGGCCCTGACGACATCTTCAGCTTTGACTCCGCGACAGGGGCTTTCAGCACGACATCAGATGTCACCGGCCTGTTTCCAAACACGAATATTTCCGTGGTGCTCACACGCTCTCGCCTTGACCTCATCCTTGATAGCATTGGCGATGATCCCTTAGGCGTGACGGGTAGCGAGCTGTATCGCAATTGCACAGCCTTTTTCACCATCAATGGTCTGTCCAATGGCTGTAACGGCATTTTGGGCAACAACGGCGGCCTCGACACCCTCGCAGATGCCCGCCCGAGCGGTGGCCAAGGCGCTGGCGGCGGCAATGCCGGTGGCGGTGCAGGCGGCGGTAACGGCGGCATGAATATGGGCGGCGGCCAAGGCAATGCAGGGGGCGGCAGCGTTCCTGTGCCGGAGCCTGGCAGTATTGCTCTGCTCCTCGGCGGTCTCCTCAGCCTTGCTGGTTTGCGCCGTAAAGCCGCTTAAAAGCGCTTTGTTTTAGAAAAAGAGCGTGGCCCGCATATTGTTGCGTGGGGGCCACGCTTTACCATATTTCTCACCAGCTGATGAGCGCGCCACGTTCCACACCCTTGCGCCGCACAATAGTTTAAACTTAAACTAAGTCTAAGCTTTACAAAGAGCAGGGGAAGAAACGATGACAGGCACACACACCACGACTGTTTTACGCAGCGCACTCCTGGGCGGCTTGGCAGGCTGCACAAGCGTTTTAGCGCTGACGGCGCCGGCTCTCGCGCAGGTTGAAGACATTATCGTCGAAGCCCGGCGCGTTGAGGAGAATTTGCAGGAGACGCCGATTGCGATCTCCGCCTTCACCGGCGCAGCGCTGGAAGCCCGGCAAGTCCTCTCCAGTGATGACCTCTCCAGAGTCACGCCTGGCCTCACCTTTGACGGCGTTGCCCCGTCGTCTGGGTCAAACTCAGCCGGCCAGATCTTCATCCGCGGCGTCGGCCAGACAGACTTTACCGGTGTGACGGATCCTGGGGTGGGCGTTTATATCGATGGCGTCTATATGGCGCGGTCCATCGGCTCGGTTTTGGATTTCGTTGACATCGAGAGCATTGAAGTTCTGCGCGGTCCGCAAGGCACGCTCTTTGGCCGCAATACCATCGGCGGCGCTATCCTGATTAACTCCGCGCGGCCGAACTTTGAAGAATTGGAAGGCGAGGTCCAGGTCACCTATGGCTCCTATGACCAGTTCTTTGTCACCGGCCATGTCAATGTCCCTATCACGGACACATTGGCGACCCGTTTAAGCGCCAATCGCCGCAGCCGCGATGGCTATGTAACGCGTGTCTCTGATCTGCTCGACACGGGCGATGATGACACTTTCGGCTTCCGCGGGTCCCTGCTTTGGGAGCCGAGCGCGGACGTGAGCGTCTACCTGGTCGCTGACTATTCCAAAGAGGATGAAAATGGTGCGCCTGCCGTGGGCCTGGGCGTCAATGATCAGCAAGCCTTTGCCGCCTTCGCCAATATTGATGCGCCGCTGTGCCCCGTGCCCAATCCTGCGCCGCCGAGCCGGGACACCATGGGCAATCCCAACTGCGCCAACGAGAATTCCGTGTTAGGGCCATTCACGTCTGGCGGGACGTTTGACCAAGTCTCTGAGCTAGAAGCCTGGGGCGTGTCTGGCGAGATTGTGTGGGATATTAATGAGAATATCTCGCTGAAATCGATCACCTCCTACCGCACGTTTGATATGTTTTCCTCGCGCGATGCGGACAATACACCGTTCCTGATCTTCCAAACCCAAGATACGTTTGAGCAAGAGCAATTCAGCCAAGAATTGGTGGCCAGCTTCAACGGCTTTGACGACCGGCTCACCTGGATCACCGGGCTGTTTTACTTCACTGAAGACGGCACCAACGAGAACCCGGTCGATCTTCCGGTTGGCTCTCTCCTATCGGGTGGTGACTTTAAAAACACCGCCTATGCCGCCTTCACAGAAGCCACCTTTGACGTGACGGAGAAACTCTCGCTTGCCTTCGGCATTCGCTATTCTGAAGATGACAAAGAGTTCACGCCGCTTTCGATCGCTACAAGCGCGGGCCTGCCATCCCTGGTTGGTGTCTTTCTGCCGCCAGCTTATGCGGCGCCAGGCGGGATCGCGATTGCGCCCGGCACGCAATTTGTCGATCCAAGCACGGCTGAAGCCTCTTTTGACGATATCTCCATCCGGGCACAAATCTCCTATCAATGGACGCCTGAAATCCTGACCTATGCCTCGTTCTCGCAAGGCTATAAATCCGGCGGTTTTGACCAGCGCTATGCAGGGACCCAGCCAGAGCCAGCCGTCGGCGCGGATGATAACATCTTCAACAACCCTATTTCCGGCTTTGAGCCTGAAGAGCTGACGACTTATGAAATCGGCTTTAAGGGCGACTTGTTTGATGACCGCATGCGTTTGAACGTCTCGGCCTATTTCTCTGAGTATAAAGACGTGCAGCTCATTGTGCGCGAAACCTTCAACCCCATCACCTTCAATGGCGGGGATGCGGAGATTATGGGCTTTGAAGTGGAAACCACGATCCTTCCCGCGGATGGTTGGACGATCATTGGCACCATTGCCTATATTGATGGCGAATATACGCGCATCGACCCTTCCGTGGCCGGCATTACGCTGGATAATGAGCTGGTCAACACCTCGCCGTGGCAGACCAGCTTGTTCGTTTCCTATGAGGCTGAAACACCTTGGGGCACCATCACGCCGCAGATTGATTGGTCCTATACCGGCGCGCAATTCAACAACGCGATCAACACCCCGCAGCTGGAGCAAGACCCCTATCATCTGGTCAATGCGTCCCTCGCGTGGGAGGCGGAAAGCGAGCTCTATAAGGTGACGCTGGGCGTGCAAAACCTGACGGACTCTGAGTATCTCATCACCGGTAACTCCGCGTTTGAAACGGCTGCCTCTTATATCGAGGGCATTTTCGGGCGGCCGCGGACCTACAACATCACCGCTGAGGTGCGCTTCTAAAAGAACTAAGGTGACCTGAAGAGGAGAAAACCGGGCTTGCCATGGCCCGGTCATGTGGGCCACGGTTGCTTTTTTCTCAGGTATGTAAAGAAGCCGTCTCATGTCCCTGATTACTGACCGCGCCAGCCTGGACTTTCTGCTGTTTGACGTGCTCTCGCTGCAGGCGCTGCAGCAAAGCGAGCGCTTCAGCGCGTTTGACCGTGATACTGTCACGGCCATTTTAGATACGGCGCAGAAGATTGCCGAGGATGTCTATCATCCTTGCGCGGCTGAGGTGGATGCGCATGAGCCGGAGTTTGTGGACGGCACCGCCATCACGCACCCCAAGGTAGGCCCGGCGCTGAAAGAATATTGCGACGCCGGCTTCCTGGCAGCCGGCTTTGATGAAGAGCTCGGCGGCATGGGCGCGCCCAGCATGGTCAAGACGGCCATTGATGGCATGTTCTCCTGCGCGAACACGTCTATCCAGAGCTATGCCATGCTCACCATGGGCGCGGCGAACCTCATCAACACCTTTGGAACGGCCGCGCAGAAATCTCTCTTCTTGCCGCCCATGCTCGAAGGGCGGTGGCTTGGCACCATGTGTTTGTCCGAGCCGCAAGCGGGGTCATCGCTCGCCGATATCCGCACCCGCGCCGAGCCCATTGGGGATGGCCGCTATAAGCTCACCGGCACCAAGATGTGGATCTCCGGCGGCGAGCAAGACATCTCGGAAAATATCGTCAATATGGTGCTCGCCAAAGTGCCTGGCGGGCCGCCGGGCGTGAAAGGCATCTCGCTGTTCATCACACCTAAGGTCCAGGTTAATGATGATGGCAGTCTAGGCGATACCAACAACATCACCCTTGCCGGCCTGAACCATAAGATGGGCAACCGCGCGACCACCAACACGCTGCTTAATTTCGGCGAGAAGGGCGAGTGCATCGGCTGGCTGGTGGGCCAGGAGCATCATGGCCTGGCCTATATGTTCCAGATGATGAACGAGGCGCGCATTGCCGTCGGGCACGGCGCCAGCATGCTTGGCCTGGCGGGCTACCTCTATTCCCTCCAATACGCCAAAGAGCGGCCGCAAGGGCGACGGCCGGGCGAGAAGGACCCGGAGAGCCCGCAAATCCCGCTGATTGAGCATGCCGATGTGCGCCGCCTCCTGCTGGCGCAAAAGGCGTTTACCGAAGGGGCGATGGCGCTGATTTTTTACTGCGCGCAGCTGGTTGATGAGATCGAGATCGCGCAGTCCAAAGAACAAGCGCAGTCCCTAGAGTTGCTGCTTGATTTGCTCACCCCCATGGCAAAATCCTGGCCGTCGGAGTACTGTCTGGAAGCCAACAAACACGCCATTCAAATCCTCGGCGGCTATGGCTATACGCGCGATTATCCGGTCGAACGCTTCTACCGCGACAACCGCCTCAACCCGATCCATGAAGGCGCCCACGCCATCCACGGCATTGACCTTCTCGGCCGCAAAGTCCGTGTTGGCGGCGGGGCTGCCTTTCAAGCCTTTATCGGGCTGGTGAATGAGACATTGGACGAAGCGCAAAGCCATGCGTCTCTATCGGAAGAATGCGCGCAGCTTGCGAGTTTGCGCGATATCCTGATTGACACCACACAGACCCTGGCAGGTCCTGGCCAAAGCGAACGTGAGCTGGCCAATGCCACACTCTATCTCGATGCGTTTGGTCACATCGTGGTGGGTTGGCTGTGGCTGCGCCAAGGCCTTGCAGCCCTGAAGCGGCAGGGCGAGACCGGCAGCGCCTTTTTGAGCGGCAAGCTGCAGACCATGCGGTATTTCTACCGCTATGAACTCGTCAAAGTGCCGCCCATGCTCGCGCTGTGCAAAGCCGCCGATGACACCTGCCTTGCCATGACAGCAGACCAGTATCTTTAAAAAGAGCCCAGCCTTATGCCACAGCCCAAAACGCCGTCACCAACCTACCGCTGGTACATGGTGGGCGTGTTCATGGTCGCCTATATTTTCTCCTTCATTGACCGGCAAATCCTCTCCTTGCTGGTTGAACCCATCTCAGAAGATTTGCAGATTGATGATGCGCAATTTGGCTTGCTGCTGGGCGCGGCCTTCTCGCTCTTCTATGCGACGATGGGCATTCCTGTTGCCCGGCTTGCCGACAGCGCCAACAGGCCCCTCATTTTGACGCTTGGCATTGCAGTCTGGTCGGTCTGCACGGCCGCGTGCGGTTTCGCCAGCAGCTTCTGGCAGATGTTTCTAGCGCGCATGGGCGTTGGGGCAGGGGAGGGCTCGCTCGCGCCCACCGTCTATTCCATGATTGCCGATAGCTTTCCGGAAGACCAGCTGGGCCGGGCCTACGGCGTTTACTCCTCCGGCTCCATGATTGGCCTGGGCCTGGCGATGATCGTGGGCGGCGCTGTGGCCAAATTTGCTGATTCCGCCGGGCCGCTCGCCTTACCGCTCATCGGTTTGGTCAAACCCTGGCAGCTCACCTTTATCGTGGTTGGCGTGCCCGGCATTTTGGTGGCCTTGCTCATCTTCACCACCATCAGGGACCCGCAGCGCAAAGGCATGCTCGCGGGCAGAGATGGCAGTGCTGCAAAGGCCTCCATAGGCGCGACGCTGACATTTATTACCAAAGAGCATCCGCGCACGTTCTTTGCCTTCTTCTTCGGCAATGCCTGCGCCGGCCTCTCCGCCTTCGCCGTTTGGCTGTGGAGCCCGGCTTATTTCCTGCGGGTTTTTCAAATGGACACAGCCAGCGTCGGCCTGATGCTCGGCCTGATCTTCCTGATCGTCAATTCAGCGGGCTCTTTGGTGTCCGGCATGCTGTGTGACCGCTTTGCCGCGCAAGGGCATCTGGATGCACCTGTCCGGTCTGGCTTGATAGGCGCGATTGGCTGCATCATCCCGCTTGGCATATTGCCGTTTGTGCCCTCTCTGCCGCTCGCCGCACTTGTTTTCGCAATCGCCGCGTTTTTCAGCGCTTTTGTCGTCGCAGCGTCCACTGCGCAGGGTCAAATCTTAGCGCCCAACCAAATGCGCGGGCAGGTGGGCGCGCTGTCTTTGTTTGTTATCTCTCTGATCGCCCTCGGCCTGGGCATGTGGCTCATCGGCTATGTGACGGAAGCTGTCTTTAAAGACCAGCTCATGGTGGGCCATTCCATGGCGCTTGTGGGCTGCGGTTTTGGCGCGCTTGGCGTGGCGCTTTTGCTCTGGGGCATGAGCGCCTATCGCAGAAGCCGCGAGCGCATCAACGTGCAGCTCCAAGGCCAGGGCGCAGCCGCTGAATGACATGCGCCACTTGCCCACTTGGCAGGCTGCGCGCAAGCCAGTAAGCACTGTGTAAATGTGCTTTAAGGAACCCCAATGTCGGCACCAGAGGACCCGCCAAGTGTGATCGCCCCGCCTGATGACCAAAGCTCTTTGGTCAATCACGTGGTCAACAACATCATTGATGGTGTCTCAACGGGCCGCTACGCCCACGGTCAGCGGCTGATCGCAGCGGATTTGGCGGAAGAATACGGCGTCAGCCGCGCGCCTGTGCGCGAGGCTTTGCACGTGCTTGCAGGGGAGGGCGTCGTCAAGCTCACGCCCAATCGCGGCGCCAAAATCCGCAAGCTTTCGCCCAAACAGCTCTTTGATTTCTTGGAGTTCACCGAAAGTATTTGCGCGCTCGGCGTGCGGCTGGCCACATCCAAAATGCGCCAGCAGGAAAACCGCGACACCATGG
>JBCCDR010000091.1:0-8863 GCA_039030675.1 Pseudomonadota bacterium
CCGGCTATAAAGGCCGCCTTGGGCTGTTTGAAGCTGTTGAAATCACCGCCTCCATGCGCAAGCTGATTTTAGAGGGCGCGAATGAAAACACCCTGGCGCAAGAAGCCTTTCGGCACGGTACTTCGCTTCAGAAGTCGGCATCGCAGCTGGTGGCGCAAGGGCTAACAAGTTTAGAAGAAGCACTGCGCGTCACGCGTGCTGAGGCGGCGTATGAGTAGGTATCAGTACCGCGCTGTCGACCCCAAAGGCGCTGAAGTCATCGGCCAAATTGCGGCAGACACGCTCGAAGCGGCCGAGCGTTTGCTGCGCAAAAAACGTCTTGCCGTGCTGAGCTTGGAGCAGACGACGGCGCTTGCGCCGGCCAAGGCAGACGCGCATGACGCCGCGCGTTCCGGGCCCTTCAATCTGTTTGCGCAAAAGCTGTCGGCCAAGCAGCACGGTTTGTTCACGCGCCAGCTTGCAACGCTTGTCTCTGTCATGCCGCTTGAAGAAGCGCTGGGCACCTTGGTGGAGCAAAGTGAAGCGGACAACCAGCGCAGCATTTTAGAGCGCATCCATCAACGTGTTGTCGAAGGCTTTAAGCTTTCGGCTGCTTTGACGTCTGAGCCGAAGAGCTTCTCACCGCTCTACATCTCCATGGTGGCAGCCGGCGAAAGCTCCGGCGCTTTGACAAAGGTGCTCAACAACCTGGCTGACCTTGCTGACAGACAAGCCGAGGTGCGCAGCAAACTAACAGCGGCTTTGGCCTATCCAGCAGCCCTTGCCGCGGTGGCGCTGGCCGTCGTGATTGCCATGATGACGCTTGTGGTACCGCGTTTGGTTGAGCAGTTTGATACCATCGGCCAAACGCTCCCGTTCTTAACGCGTGCGGTCATTGCTGTATCTAATCTGCTGGTCAACTACGGCTGGCTGATGGCGCTGGTCATTGTGGTCGGCGTGCTCGCCTTCGCACGGTCTTTGCGCAATGAAGGTTTCAGAGAGAGGGTGGATGCTGCCTTGCTTAGGGTGCCGGTCATCGGCACCGTACTGCGCAGAACCGCCGCTGCGCGCCTCGCCCGAACGCTTTCGGTGATGCTTGAAAGCGGCATGCCTCTGGTGGATGGCCTGGCAGCAACCGCCAAGACCGTCGGCAATCGCCGTATTCGCGCCGCTTACACCAAAGTGATGGTCGATATTCGCGAAGGCAGTACGGTTTCCACTGCCCTGAAGAGAACGCAGATTTGCCCACCCATCCTAGTGCATATGGCTGCCTCAGGGGAGCAAAGCGGCAAGCTGGCAGAGCTGCTGGCGCGCGCAGGCGAGACGCTTGAGCGTGAGTTCGACAGTGCCTCGGCCACCGTTCTCGGACTTTTAGAGCCCGCCATCATTGTCGTCATGGGCGGGCTGGTGACGTTGATTGTCATGGCAATTTTGCTGCCTATTCTGCAGCTCAATGTCTTAGCGATTGGATAGAAGGATGATGCGAAAAGATTTTAAGCGTTTAGCGCAACCAACTGAAAATCAAGCAGGTTTTACCCTTGTGGAAATCATGGTGGTCATGGCCATCATTGGTCTGCTGGCGACGATGGTCATCATCAACGTGTTGCCCAGCCAAGACAAAGCCATGCGCGAGAAGGCAGTGGCTGACGTGGCGCTGCTGGAACAGGCTTTGGATTTGTACCGGCTCGATTTGTTCCGTTATCCGAGCACTGTGGAAGGTCTTGATGCGCTTGTGAACGCGCCGACGTCCTTGGACAATCCAGCCAATTACCGCAATGGCGGCTATATCAAGCGCTTGCCGGAAGACCCCTGGGGCAGGCCATATCAATATGCCTCGCCTGGCCGCTTTGCTGAGGTCGATGTGTATTCTTTGGGCGCGGACGGCCGCGAGGGCGGAGAGGGCGATGACGCCGATATCGGCAACTGGCAATAATCGCGCCAAGCGCCAAGCGGGCTTTACCATCACGGAAATACTGATCGTGATGGCATTGATTGGCCTTGCCGCCAGGGCCGTCGTTTTGGTTTTGCCAAAAGATAACAGGGCCCTGCGAGAAGAAGTTGAGATATTCGCTGCACGTTTAAAGGCAGCGCAAGACATCGCCGTTTTCTCAAATCGGCCCGTCTTCGGCGTGGTCAATGGCTTTGGTTATCGTTTTGAAGAACGCCGCCAAGGCGCGTGGCAGACCATCTCTGCTGAGACTCTTCCCTCGGCGGATTGGTCCGATGAGACGCAGGTTCTGCTGTCGAGCGGCGGGCGTGTGCGCATTGAGCTCAGCAACCTGGGCGCAATCTCTCCAACGCAGTTTTCCTTCTCGCGCGGCGATGCGCGGCTAGAGGTAGCGCTTGGCCATGACGGCGCTATTAAAATTTTTCGAGATGGCTAGGCCCGCGCACGGTGTGGCTGGCCGCCAAGCAGGGTTCACCCTGCTAGAGGTGCTTGTCGCGGTCGCTGTCCTTTCTTTGCTCAGCCTTGCGAGCTTGCGCCTTGCCGGCGCTGGTGTTCAATCAGCGCAGCATGTGGAGGGTAAAACGCAGGCGCTTATCGTCGCTGAGAACGCTTTGGTGGATGTGCTGCTTGAGCCCTCGCCGGCGCGAGGGACATCAACGGATGTCGTCAACAACATGGGCCTGGGTTGGACCGTCAGGCGCAAAGTCACCGCGATGCCAGACCAACGCGTTTTGAAGGTGGAGGTATACGTCTCCTCCAAAAATGGCTCCGCGTCACTCAACAGCTTTAAGGTGTTGGAGAGTGATGAGTAACCCGTCCAATGCCGCTGGTTTCACCTTGGTTGAGACCCTGATTGCGCTCTCGGTTTTTGCCTTGATTGCGCTCGGCGGTGTTGCGCTGCTGGATATCACTGTGACCTCTCAGGAGAGGCTTGCCCGCGTCGGCGATGAGACGCGCAGCTTGCAGCGCTTGCAAGCCATTCTGCGCGCTGACTTTGGGCAGATGGTCGAGCGGCAATCGCGCAATGAAGCCGGCGCTCTTGAGCTGTCGGCCGCGCCGCAACGCAGCGATGTGCTCCTGGAATTTGCCAGTTTAGGCCGCCTTGAAGATCCTGACGACCCGAAGCCTAAGCTGCAAAAAGTGCGCTATTGGCTTGAAAACGGCAGTCTTTATCGCGGCGCATTTACCCGCGCAGACGGGACCGGCAAGCCACGGTCCATAGCCCTCATCGATCAGGTGCAAGCCATTGACATCAGGGTCTTTCGCGACAACAGCTGGGTCTCTTTAGCGCCAGGTGCGTCCCTTGTTCCTCTGCCGCAGGCGTTTGAACTCTCGCTGGCGCACCGCATCCACGGGCCGGTGACGCTGCGCTACCTCACCGCGTCCACGCCAGAGTTGCCAACACTGCAAAGGCAGGTGTTTTAAGATGCCGCGGGTCCAGAAGCGTGCAGAGCAGGGGTCGGCACTTCTGTCGGTGTTGCTGATTTTAGGGGTTGTGAGCGCTGTCATGGTCTCTCTGTTGGGGACCATAACGACATCCGTGCGCATCACGCGCAACGCGCAGGACAGCCTGAGTGCGCGCTATCAAGCCAATGCGGCTGAAGCGCTAGCGCGGCGAGAACTAGAGGCGTTGCTCAACCAAAACAGCGGCGCCTTGCCCAATGTTGGCGGCTGGAATGGCCGAGAGACGCCGGTGCCGCTGGATGCGGGTCTGATGACGCTGACGATCAAAGACCACACGGCGTGTTTTAACGTCAACGCTTTGGTCGCCGATAGCCGAACTAATACGATCGGGCAGACCCCTCTAAACACGGTCGGCGTTTGGCCTGCCGCCCAGCAGCGCTACAGCGTGTCGTTGCGCATGCAGCGGCAATTCATTGCCTTGTTGCAGGCCTTGGAGTTCAGCCGGGGAGAGGCCGAGCGCATCACTGGCGCCATTGTCGATTGGATTGATTCCGATAGCATCCCGTCGCGTTTGGGTGTTGAGGATGGCTATTACACCAACCAGAAGACCAGCTACCGCACGGCCAACCAGCTTCTGCGCTCCGTCAGCGAGCTGTTAAGTGTGCGCGGTATAACCAAGGACGTCTATGCGCGCCTGGCGCCATGGCTGTGCGCGCACCCGTCCACGCGGCCGAGCCCCATCAATGTGAACCTGCTCACGCCGGACCAAGCGCCCTTGCTGATGATGCTGTATTAACGCACGCTCACTCGTGATGCGGCCATGCGCGTGCTTGCTGATGTGCCTGCTACGGGCTGGCAAACACCGTCTGATTTCTGGGGCCATCCCTCCCTCGTTGGCTTGCTGCCCGGCAGTGATGTGCTGGAACAGACGTCGGTGACCAGCCGTTATTTTACGCTGCATGTGAAGGTCTCCGTCGGCACGGGAGAGATAGAACAAACATCCTTGTTTGAAGCGGCGGCAACTGGTCCGCAGCTCGCGGCGCGTACGTGGCAGGACCAGCTATGACCAAGACTCTTTGGGCCTTTCTGCCGCCTGAGGGCACAGCTGCCATTGCGGTTCTTTTGATCGATGCGGAAGGCCGCGTCGTCAGCCGGGACGCGCTGGAGACGGTCAATGCGGACGACGTTGAGACGTGTATCGCAGTTGTTCCAGGCGTTGATGTTGCCCTGGCAACGCTTGCCATTCCCCAGGGCACGGCGGTGCAAATGGAGGCTGCGGCGCGGTTAATGCTGCAGGACAGCGTCGCCGGCAGCAAGGCGCAGGACGCTGTTGCTGTCTCTGGCAGTCTCGATACAGAGGAAACGCGCATGGTCGCGCAGTTTGGCGCGGGTCTTTGCGCTGACGTGCTTGAACGGCTAGGTGCGTATGGTTTTGACCCTGATGTCATCGTGCCGGCAGCCGCGCTGCTCCCACAGCCTCAGCAAGGATGTGTGCGCACTGCGTATTTCGGGCTTGATATCGCCCGCACAGCGCGCCGGGCTTTCGCGGCCGAGCCGGAGGTCATGGACCTTATCTTAGAAGCAGAGGGCCCAGCTGAGGTTCTGGAAGAGGGCGCCTTTGAGGACCTTATCACCTCCAGCGCTCAGCCGCTTCTCAACCTACGCGTTGGCGATTTTGCCAAGGCGGATGCTTCGACGTTTTCCCTGCGGTGGCTGAAGCGAAGCGCCATCCTTTTGGCGGTTGCAGCCCTTGCTTGGCCCGTGCTGCCGATTGTGGACAGTGTGAAATATGAGCGCGCCACAGCCCGTCTCGACGCGCAAACCAAGGAACAAGTGCGCGCGGCTTTGCCGGATGCACCCCGAATTGTGAACGCGCGGGCCCAGCTGCGCGAACGCATGGCCAGCTTGGGCCTCAATGGCGGGCCTGAGGATTTGCTCGCCGCGCTTGCCAGCGCCATCCAAGCCCAACCTGGTACCACCGTTCAGAGCCTCTCTTACGAGCCGCAGCAAGGCATGACGGTAACGGTCATCATTGGCGATCAGACCAAGTTAGATCAACTGATTGCCACGCTTGAGAAAACCGGCGTTGCTGCGCAAGCGCAGCCCATTCGGGTGACGCGCGATGGCCCGCGCGCGCAGATCGTGTTAAAGCCGTCCCCATGAACCAAATCATGACATGGTGGCGTCTTCGCGAGAGCAGAGAACAGTGGCTGCTGGGCGTTCTCGGCGCGCTTTTGGTTGTCACGCTTTATACGCTCATCATCGCAAGGCCTCTGACGGCACGCGCCAGCGCTGCCCAGGACACTTACGCTAGGGCGCTTGCGGATTCAACGCTTCTTCTCAGCCAAGTTGACCGCATTAAAGCGGCAACAAGCGGGTCAAACGGTGCCAGCGGGACCGTCGACATTGAAGCCTCTGCCGCGCAAGCAAATTTGGCTCCAACCGGAGCCGTCACTGAGCGAAACGGCGTTGTTCGCCTGACCTTTGATGACGTGGATGCTGGCCGCCTGACCCAGTGGCTGGGCCGCATGCCGCAGCAGACCGGCGGGCAGATAACGCGCCTGCAAATACAGCGCAGCGAGGCTGGTCTTGTCTCATCGGTCGTCTCTATTCAGCAGGCGCGTTGATGAAAAAGTGGATCGGACCTACCAGTATTTTTCTGGGCGTTTTTCTCTGTGTTATCGCTGCAGCATTTCCCATGCGGCTCGCACTTGATATGGCGCTGCCTCAGTCCTTTTCATCCCTTTCCATCGGCCGGGTCGATGGGACACTTTGGTCTGCAACACTGCGTGATGTCAGCCTTGATGGTGTGAATTTGGGCACCGTTCAGGCGCGCAGCAATCCCCTTAACATCCTGTCCGGTGCGCCGTTGACGCGGCTGTCTTGGCAATCCAAAGCAAGCACCGGCACGTCCGCAGCGTCTCACCGTGCTGGCCGGTTGGTGTTGTCAGATGTGTCTGGCCGCTTTGTTGCCAATGGCCCATCCGTTCAAGGCATAGTCGCTCTCGACAACGCCGTTGCAGAGATATCACAGCAAGGCTGCATTGACGCGCGCGGCGCGGTCACCTTCACGCCCTCAAGCAACCGCGAGTCTGCAAAGGGTCAGCTGGTGTGCGAGAATGGGTCGCTCGCTGCGCAAATGGTGTTCAATGGTGTGCCAGTCACGCTTCCATTGGCTGTCCAATGAGGTGTCTTTGGGGGATTGGCATTGTCTGCCTCGCAGCTTTGACACTGGTGAGTTGCCAGCGCGCACCAGCGCGACCTGAACGCACCTTAACCACGCCGCCCGTGCGCTGGACGCAGGATTTTCCTTTGGAGGAACTCGACCAGCAAACGCTCAATGAAGGCGAATGTGGTCTCGCGCTTTGGACCAAAGCGCAGCCAGCCAAACGCATTTTTTTCGCGCGGAACATCAGCCGGTCAGGCGCCATCAACTTTGAAGGACGCACCATTGATCTCATGGCGCGGCATGAACGCGGTGATTTGGTGCGCGGCTTTTCGCCCAAGCAGCTTTATGTCGGCGAAAACGTAACCGTCGCCCTCGATGTGGAGATCGAAACGCGGCAAGACGTTTTGTCCAATGCCGTCATCCGCTCAGGCGTGTTGACGCTCACCCATGCTTCCACCCGTAGGTCTCTGGTGCTGCCGGTTGTCGGCGTTATCGGATGTTCCTAGCGTTTTAACGCGACTTCAGCCGTTCCCAACGCATCCGCCAGACGTGTTTTGGCTGAGCCAGGTGGCAGCGGCTTGGGTTGGCCTGGCCCCGGCGCCCAGCCTGTCACATAGGTGATGTGAAAGCTCACGGGTATTTTGCCTTCGTCATCCACGCTCTGGCCTAGTGCCGTCAGCACCTGGGCGAAGGTGTCCCGCCTCAAAAATCGCCGGTCGCGGGCGTCGAGTGTGTTTGTTTCGCCCATAGCTCGCAAATCTTGCACCAGGCGCATGGGATCGGAATATCGCACGGCGATCTCTTCGCTGTCGGCCACGGGCATGGCAAAGCCCGCGCGCTGCAGCAAGCCGCCGGCATCGCGCACATCTACAAAGGGCGCGACGCGTGGGCTAGCGCCGCCGCCTGTTTCGCTTTCGGCGACTAAAAACGCCTGGCGCAGCGTTTCTAGCGTGCCGATGGAAAACAGGGCGCCGATGAAAACGCCGTCTGGCTTTAAAGCCCGATTGATTTGGATCAGAGCGCCCGGCAAATCATTGGCTGTGTGGAGCGTTAAAAGTGAGAATATTGCATCGAATGCGCCGTCTTTTAGCGGCAATAAATCGACATCGCTCAAGCATCCTTCCCCTGCCAACAGGCCTTCAGCGCTGTCCAGCATGACGGCCTCATCGGCCCTGAGGGTTTCGGCATTTAGCAATCCGCGGCCGCCGATGATCGCAATACGGTTGAAATCCCGAGGGATGTCATTGCGCCGTTCCACGAGATTTTGGGCGGCGGCTTTGTGGACGAAGAGGGCGCCATCGTCGGCAATGCGGCTGGCACGCTGGCGGCGCAACCTGACGGCACGGGAGTCAAAAATACGATTCAAAGTGGTCATATCGCGCGTTATAGTCGGAGGCGATGACGCAGGGAAATGCCATATTTACGCGGCAGCGGTTACGGCTCGCCCACCTGGCAAACAGCGCGCTTGATTTTGTGCTGCCGCCGCGCTGCCAAGCTTGCGGCGCGCTGACGGATAGGCAGTTGGGGCTTTGCAGCCAGTGTTGGCAACAGCTGTCGTTTATCACCCAGCCATTTTGCACGCGCTGCGGCGTTCCCTTTGAGTTTGATATCCCAGGCACGAGCATCTGCGCCTCTTGCCTGCGCCGGCCGCCGGCTTTTGACGTGGCGTTCAGCCCGCTAGTGTATGACGACATGGCGCGCACGCTTATTTTGCAGCTCAAATATGGGGACCGGCTTGCCCATGCCCGTCTTCTGGGCACGCTTATGGCCAGCCAGGTGGCACAGCTCGGGCTTGTGGACCCGCTGGTGCTGCCCATCCCGCTGCATCATTGGCGGCTTATGGGGCGCAGGTTTAATCAGGCTGCCTTGCTCGCTAAAGAGGTGGCGCGTACGCAAGGCTTGACCCTGGATGTGCTCACGCTGCTGAGGCACAAAGCAACGCCGCGCCAGCAAGGCCTCAATCGCAGCGAGCGCCAGCGCAATGTGCGCTCGGCCTTTGCGTTGCGGCGCGGCAGGCAAGAGCGCATCAAGGGCCGGGACATTCTGCTGGTGGATGATGTCTTCACAACCGGCGCCACGGTGGAAGCCTGCTGCAAACCGCTGCGCAAAGGCGGCGCAAAACGGATTGCAGTTCTCACGGCTGCAAGGGTTGCAGGCCCGCAAACAGCCAGCCTATAAGCACCCCAAACGAGCAAGGACTCACCTGCTATGCAGAAGGTTGTGATTTATACGCAGATGCTGTGCCCTTATTGCCACCGGGCGAAGGGACTGCTGGAGCAAAAGGGCGCAGAGCTAGAAGAGCGCGACGTGACAATGGACCCAGACTTGCGCCAACAAATGATGCGCGAAAGCAACGGCGGCTA
>JBCCDR010000092.1:0-8800 GCA_039030675.1 Pseudomonadota bacterium
CGGAGAAAATCGTGGGGCATGGTCTTGCTTCTGACGTCCTTGATCCCCAGAACCTGGCTGAAGCAAGTGATGTCATCATCACAGTGACGCCCTCGCGAGAGCCTATTTTGCAGGCGGGGTGGATCAAGCCAGGAACACACATAGCCGCCATGGGTACGGACACTGTCGGCAAGCAAGAGTTGGACCCACATATTGTCGCGGCGGCCACTTTGTTTGGAGATGTGGCTGCTCAAGCTGTGCAACTCGGGGAATGCCAGCATGCCTATAAAGCCGGTTTGATTGGCGAAGAGGATATCACCACGCTTGGTAAAGTGATCAATGGCACGGACGAGGGCCGGACCAGTGAAGCGGAGGTCACGCTCTTCGATAGTACTGGAATGGCCTTGCAAGACCTGAGCGCGTGCATTTTAGCTTTGCAAGCGGCGCAGGAAGCTGGGAAAGCTATCCTATTGGATTGATTTTAATCTTCTGATCAGGACGGGCGCGCACCAATGCTTTCAATACTTGACGTTTTCCGCATTGGGATTGGGCCATCGAGTTCCCATACCGTCGGCCCCATGCGCATCTCAAGGCGGTTTGTTGAGAGCCTAGAGACAGCAGGCCTGCTTGCGGCAACCCAGCGCGTGGTCGTCCATCTTCAAGGCTCATTGGCCTTTACCGGTAAAGGTCACGCGACTGACAAGGCGGTGATTTTGGGTCTGCTTGGCCATCGCCCGGAGACCATGGATCCTGCCTCTGCTGAACCATCCCTATGCGCGGTTCACCAGGCCAAACAGCTCTCGCTCGGCGGTCAACAAAGGATCGCTTTTGACCCCGGCCGCGACATTCACTTTGACTATGAAACGGTCCCTGAACTGCATCCCAATGGCATGCGGATGCAAGCCTTTGACGCTGATGGAAACTGCCTAGCCGATGAGATGTCTTATTCGACGGGTGGCGGCTTTGTCGCCAGTGAAGCCCAGCTGAAAACGCCTGCGCCAGATGACGTGATTGAAACCGGAATTGACGTTCCATACCCCTTTGCCTCCGCAGACGATTTGCTCACTCTTTGCAAAGAGAAAGCTCTGTCGATCGAGGCCGTGGTGCGTGCAAATGAAGAAGCGATGCGTTCGGCAGGCGCGCTGAACGATGGCCTCGATCGTGTCGCGCAGGTCATGATGGACTGTGTGGGTCGCGGGCTGGAAACGGAAGGCCTGTTGCCTGGGGACCTCAAGGTTCAGCGCCGGGCACCTGCGCTTTGGGCGCGTCTTCAGTCGCACGGGGCGTCAAATGAACGCGAAAGCTTGTTCGATTGGCTGAATGTGTATGCCATGGCGGTCAATGAGGAGAATGCTGCTGGCGGCCAGGTTGTCACCGCTCCGACAAACGGCGCCGCAGGCATTATCCCTGCCGTTATTCGCCATTATTGCCTTGATGGCGTGCATCAGCAAAAGAAGATCAGGCGGTTTCTCCTCACGGCCGGCGGTATTGGTCTGCTCTATAAGCAGCGTGCCTCCATTTCGGGAGCTGAAATGGGCTGCCAAGGAGAGGTTGGCGTTGCTTGTTCTATGGCAGCTGCTGGGCTTGCAGCGGTTTGGGGCGGGAACGCACGCCAAGTGGCCTGCGCCGCTGAGATAGGCATGGAGCATAACCTTGGTCTCACATGCGATCCCGTTGGCGGGCTTGTGCAAGTGCCTTGCATTGAGCGCAATGCGATTGGCGCGGTCAAAGCCGCAAATGCCGCCCGCTTAGCGCTTCACGGTGACGCGCATGCGAAGGTGTCTCTCGACCAGGTCATTGAGACCATGCGCCAGACGGGGCTCGACATGTCAGAAAAGTACAAAGAGACCAGCCAGGGCGGATTGGCGGTGAATGTTGTGGAATGCTGATGCACAAAAGAGAGCCCTTACAAGGACATAGCAATGCTTGATCGAGCGCTCGCACTGCACAAACAAGGGCAGCTCGATGAAGCCGTGGCGCATTACAAATCCGTGCTTGCCGCAACCCCTGACAATCATGAGGCACATCACTTTTTGGGGATGGCGCTGCATTCTCAGGATAAGTCCGCTGAAGCTGTCACGCATATCGCCAAAGCGCTTGAGCTGCGTCCCGATTATGCGCAGGCAGCTTTGAATTTAGGCCGTATTCATTGCGCCACCGGCGCCCGGCAGGAAGGGGGGCTGGCATTCGATCGTGCTTTGCAAATTAATCCGCACAACCCCGAAATCCTGGCAACCAACGGCGTGTTCGCCATGGAAGATGGGCGTGATATCGATGCCGTCGCGCTGTTTAAGAAGACGCTTGAAATAGCGCCGGATTATCCAGAAGTGCGGCTGCATCTTGCGCACTTGATGATGAAGCTGCGCCATCCTGGAGAAGCCTTCAAACTGGCCAATGCCGTGGCCTTGCAGGAGCCAAAAAATGTACAAGCGCTGTCATTGAAGGCGCGCGCGCTGCATCGGCTAGATGAAAGCGCGAAAGCCGATGAAGTGGTGGATGAAGTTCTCAAGCTGGCCCCTCAGTTGCCCGATGCCATGGTGCTGCGCGCACAGATTGCTGAAGAAGATGGCCATTTCGACGTCGCGCGCGAATGGTACAACATGACGCTCAGCAAGGCCGAACGGCATCCTGCAGCGCTCGCCGGCCTCATTGGACTTCGCGGGGCAGGGCACCTTGCGCAGCCGCATATCCAGACCGCTGAAGCGCTTGCGAAAGATCAGAAACTGTCTGATGACTTGCGCCGACCTCTGTTCCATTCGCTTGGCAAATACTACGAACGCAGTGACGACTTTGATATTGCGTTTGAGCGTTTTCTCTCCGCCAACGCGCTCGTCACGCCCGCTGAGCCATATGATCCAAAGGCAACCGAGCAATTCATTTCCGCTCAGATAGACCACTTTACCGAAGATTTTCTGGCTGAACGGCAGGACTGGGGCTTACCAGATGCTCGGCCGATCTTTGTTGTCGGTATGCCGCGATCTGGCACGACTTTGACCGAACAGATTCTCTCAAGCCATGGCGAGGTCGCTGGTGCGGGGGAGATGGCGTGGATTCAAAATCTAGCGAAGGCGCTCACCAACGACGCAAAGAAGCCGCACTATAGCGAGGCTATGGCTTTAGTCACGCGCGAGAATAGTACCCAGCTTGCAGAAAAGTACCTCAAAGCGCAGAGCGCGACTGCAAAGACGGATGCCGCGTCGATTGTAGATAAGCTGCCGCTCAATTTCTTGTACATTGGGCTTATTCGAACGCTGTTTCCAAACGCCCCCATCATCTATTGCAAGCGCGATGCACGCGATAACTGCCTGAGCTGCTTTGTTGAGGCTTTTGATGATGAGTATGACTTCACCGCGAATTTAAGCCATTTGGGGCATTTTTATAGGCAGCACGATCGGCTTATGACGCATTGGCAAGAGGTGACCGAAGTTCATTTGCGTCCCTATGAAGCGGTGACCAGCGATTTCGAATCCACGACCCGCGCGCTGATTGCGGCGTGCGGGCTCGATTGGGATGATGCGTGTCTGCGCTATCATGAAACCCGAACCAACGTGCGCACGCCAAGCAAATGGCAGGTCCGCCAGCCCATTTACAAAACGTCTGTTGGTCGCTGGCAGCGTTATGAAAGACACCTTGAGCCGTTGGTTGAGGCTCTGGACGCTTAAGCGCATTCAGGCGGCTGCCGCTTTTGATTGCGCGTCTAAAGCGTCCCCCAAGGCCTCCAGATAGTTCATCAAGGTCGATACGAGGCTTGTGCCATTAGAGCAGTGAACATGACCATCGGGCAATTGCCGGACGATCCCGGTAAACTCTTGCAGGAGCGGTCCGTGGCCGGTGCGGGCGTAAAAGACCGGGTCTCGCATCAGCGACAGGGCGCGCCACTCTTTAGTGAAGTCATGCAAGATGCGCTGGGCTTGCTGGAACGTTTGTAGTGTCTCAGGTTTTTGGTCCGCTGGTGTCATTTCGCTATTGAGAAACTGCATCTCTTGATCGACAGCATAGTGGCTGAGCAGGCTGGCGCGGGATGTACTTTCAAAAAGGAGTGGCCAATTCGATTGGCCGTTCGCGACAGACGCATCCCCAGACACGAGACGCCAAAACGCAGCTGTTCCAACGGTATCAAAGACGAGATGGATGCGGTCTTGCGTGCTGCCATTTTCAACCGTGTGTTGGCGCCAATTGTCGAAAACCCAGGCCTCGCCCGCAGCCATGTGTATGCTGTCTTTGCCGCTGGTAAACAGCACCTCTGGCTGGGTCTGTATCGGCACATGCACGCGGATGCGGTGACGCCAATAGTAGTTCACGTCCGTATGGCGCGGTACAGCGGCGCCAGGGCTCAGGCGCATCAGACGTGTTCTGCCAACGACGGTCTGAAATGACTTTAAAACCGTTTGGAAGTAAGCGGCGCCCTTAAGGTCAGCCGTGGGCTCCAGCTGCCCAAAGAAGCCCTCCGGATCACCATCGTACGGCGTTACGAGAAGGCAGGCCGTGTTGCCTGCAAAGCCCGTGTTGTGGCCGCGCCACGCATCGTCGGAGATGGCCTCTAGATCAGCGCGAAGCTTCTCAACGTCGAACTGGATGGGAAGCTTGATGAAAGGCACGGGCAATTTCATGAAATCATCTCCTCAAATAGCGCGGTTGCGGCATCAACATCTGCGAAATGCGGCGCCATATCCGGCGCGTTGCGCCGCCATTTTTCTTTATCGGGGGCCGTTAACGTATATTGAGACGGGGCAATCGTTCCCGTCAAAGCTTCTTGCGGAAACGCCTTTGGATCCACCTCAGCGAAGTCTAGGATCCGTTTGATGGAGGTGGGCGTATCAGCCAACACGTCCTCATAGCGCACAGATAGCCAGCGATTGGCAGGCAGCTGCCTGAGATCAGCAGCGATTTGGTTGTTGATAGACAGCCATTGCTGCGTTGCAATCAAGCCCAGCGGCGCGGTTTTAAGCGCGGGCCATTCCTCAATAAGGGCCAAGGACCAAGGCAGCGTGCGCCAGCCCGGTAAATCACGGTACGTTACGAACTTCCCAGAGCGCCATGCATCGATGATGCTGGAGATATTCCCCCGCGGCGCGCGCTGGAGCCAAACAAAGCGCGCCTCTTTAAAGAGTACGTCAAAAAACGGAATACGCAGCGCGTTTTTCGGCGTTTTTTCTAGGAAGCGAAAATGATTGGGGCCGTGCGCCATGTCCTTCAGCATCCGGCCCTTGTCATCGCGCATATCAAGAAGGAAGTTCTCAAGAACGGCGCTGCCTGTCTGGTTCGTCAGATTTTCAGCTTTCAGGCGATTGGACAGCCGGTTTTCATAGTCTGGCTTTAGCCCCTTAACGCCTTCAATATGGGCATGGCCTTCGCCGCCAAGTGTCCAGAAGTCAGGGTGCTTGGACAACAACTCATAGAGCATGGTGCTCCCAGAGCGCGGCGCAGCCACAACGATGATCGGTCTGTCAAAAGCCGCTATGAGTTGAGCATGAGGCATAATACCAGTATGAGAAATGGTAACTATCTTGATGTCAAGGCAGTAGCCTCTTGGGCTTGCGTCAAAATGCAGGAAGCGGAAGAGTTTTTAAACTTGATATCAAGATAAATAATTTGATACCTAGAAACAAGGCGGTGAGGGAACAGACCATGTCTTTATACAGCGTGCGCAAACCAGTTGCGCAAGAGAATGTTCCAGACAGAATTGATGCGCTTCAATCCGACTGGGCGGCCGAGCGGCCTGAGCTGGATACCAGCGGTATGGCTGTTGTTGGACGGATCATGGTCCTCAGCGGGGCGCTTGAGCGGCGGGTGAGTGACGTGCTCAAGCCGCATGATCTCAATTACTCAGATTTTGACGCTTTAGCCACGCTTGCCCGCGCAGGCGCGCCTTATGAGCTAACCCCAACGGACCTTATGAATGCTGTGGTCCTGTCATCAGGGGCCATGACTGCGTTGCTGGATCGGTTGGTGCAACGCGGCCTGATTGCCCGTGGGCAAAGTAAGCGTGACGGCCGGGTGCGGACCGCTGTTCTCACCAAAAAGGGGAAGGCTCTGGTCGATGAAGTTGTCAAAGCGCGTTTCGCGGAAGCGAATGACGCGGTCTCATGCCTTTCGAAAAAAGAGCAAGACACCCTGGCGGCCATGCTGCGCCGTATGGGCGGGTGGCTAGACCAGCAACACCAAGACTAGCTGACCTGGAAGATCAAACGCCATGACATCGCTAACCGATCTCTCTACGCCATCGCTCCTCTTGGAGAAGGCGAAAATGGAGGCAAACCTTGAGCGTATGGCCAACCATATTGGTCAGCTTGGCTGCACGCTGCGTCCTCATGTGAAGACCCACAAGTCTTTGGATGTGCTGGCGCGCGTCAAGGCGATTTCCAGCAATACAGGCATCACCGTCTCAACCCTGCATGAAGCGCGCTATTTCGCTGACGGCGGCGAAACCGACATTCTGTATGCCGTTGGTATGACCCCGCATAAAGTGCCCGACGCGGCGGCACTTATTGAGGGCGGCTGTGATCTCACAGTCATCACCGACAGCCAGCTATGGCGCAGCTTATCGCAGAGGCGGCAGCGAAGGAGGGCGTCATGTTGCCCGTCCTTATAGAGCTCGACGTTGATGGCCACCGTTCCGGCGCTGACCCAGACGGGGCGGCTTTGCTGGACATCGCGAAGACAATCCACAGCGCGACGCATCTCACCCTTTTAGGCGTGATGACGCATGCTGGCGGCTCCTATGATTGCAGCGCCCCAGACGCAATCGCGGTGCGCGCGGATGAAGAGCGTGATCGCACAGTCCGTGCAGCTGAGCGTATTCGCGCTGAGGGATTGCCGTGTCCTGTCGTCTCGATTGGGTCGACGCCCACAGCCGTTATGGCGCGCGATTTGACAGGCGTTACAGAGATTAGGCCGGGCGTTTATACCTTCTTTGACCTGTTTCAAGCAGGGCTCGGCATCGCCCAGCAAAGCGATATCGCGCTCTCGGTGCTCACAACGGTGATCGGTCATCAGCCAGACAAGGGATGGGTCATTGTCGATGCGGGTTGGATGGCGATGAGCCGGGATCGCGGCACCGCCAACCAAGCTGTTGATCAGGGCTACGGGGTTGTCTGCGACCTCGGCGGTTCACCCATACATGACATCATCATGGGCGGCGCGAACCAAGAGCACGGGATCTTCATGGCGCGCGAGGGGGGCGGCCCCATCAATGTGCAGCAATTCCCTGTCGGCTCGCGCTGGCGCGTTCTTCCCAATCACGCATGTGCAACCGCCGGCCAGTACGGCCAATATGCCGTTGTCGAAAGCGGGGATGTGACGGAAACATGGTCACGCACACGCGGCTGGTAGACAGGGCGCTTTGGCGGCATGAAAGCGAAAACAAAGCGCCAATTTAAAAAAGCCGTCCGCTCCCTTCATCTTTATATTGGTCTTTGCTTGGGGGCGCTGTGGATCGTTGTCGCCATAACAGGCGCGCTGATCACCTATCATGATGAAATAGACATCTGGAGCAACCCGGGCCTGTACAGCGTCTCTCGGCCCTCTGGCGCGTCTATGGATTATGATTCCGTTCTTGCAGCAGCGCAGAGGGCGTTGCCTGCAGACTATGCTGCCTACCGTATAGCAGCGCCGCGGGCGCACGATCGCGCCGCGCGCGTGTGGTCTTATCATCTACCTGAAAAACAGCCTGATTTAGAGGCCTTTGTGCACCCTATTACCAGCGATGTGAATGGCGTGCGCGAGGTTGATTCCCACTGGATTTACACGGTGTATGATCTGCACCACACTTTACTGGCTGGAACGCTTGGAGAGCTTGTGGTTGGCTTTTCAGCGTTCTTTCTGATGTCCAGTCTCTTGCTTGGTCTTACCCTCTGGTGGCCGCAAAAAGGCGCCTGGAAGTTCGCCTTTAAAGTCAACCCGTCCGGCCCATGGCGACGGACGAATTGGCAGCTGCACCGGGTCACCGGTGCTGTGCTGGTGCCCATTTTGTTTATGAGCGCTTTCACCGGCGCCTACATGATCTTCCCAGATGAGTTCGATGCTGCGGTGGGCGCTGCGCTGCCGCTGGACCCGGTCGTCTACGCTGAGGATGTTTCACCGCCGACCTGTGAGAGAGATGTCTCCCTTAGCCTCAGCGAGGCCGCTGAAAGGGCGGCAAGCGTTTTCGCTGGAGGCAAGGCGTTAGATCTGATCTTGCCAGACAATGGGGGCTCCCTAGTGACGTTTAGTGTCATGCGCCCTGAGGACCCGCGCCGTATGTCTGGCGCGCAGACCAATGTGAGCGTGGATCGAAAATGCGGCGACGTCTACCACGTGGTTGACGTCGTCACAGGTGCGCCAGGTAACGTGATTGGCGCATGGGTCTTCCCGCTGCACAATGGCGAAGCGTTTGGCACACTTGGCCGTTTCATTATCTGTCTCAGTGCGGTTGGTTTTGCAGGCCTCATCGGCACTGGCGTCACGCATTACATCGCGCGCCGAAAGAAGCGTGCCTAGCGAAACGGAACCTCTTGTCCAATGATGACGAGGTTTTCATCTTTTGCGACAGGGCCGCCAGAGGCGCGAATATAGAGCCAGCCATCTTGGTGCGCTGGGACGATATGGGCGGGCTGTAAGGGGTCGTCCAAACGGATCACGTGGCCCAAAACATCCCCTGCCTCAACAAAGGTACCGACCTCTACGGACGGCGTAAAAAAGCCATCAAATGGCGCAGCGGGATGTGTCTCCCAATCGCGCGCTTCTAAGTGTTTTGGCGCGGCCCAGCCCGCCCAGGGCTCAAAGGCGATGGGCTCCTGTGTGATTGCCTTGTAATGCACAAGGAGGTTATGGACCCCGCGCC